>JBOIEM010000094.1:0-7332 GCA_050741115.1 Burkholderiales bacterium | reverse complement strand
GGCTCCTTGCGCTCGATCTCGCCGCGATCGCTCCGGGCCACGGCTACGTGATCGAGAAGCCGCACGAGGAGGTGCGGCGCCTGATCGCGCACCGCATGAAGCGCGAGCAGAAGGTGCTCGACGCATTCCGGCGCGCGAATCCCGCCACCCTCGATGAGCTGCTGCCGTTCGTGTACGACGACGTGCCCCAGGGCGTGCACCCGGTCGCGCGCCGCTCGCTCCACGCGCACCTCATCAAGCTCGCGCGGGACGGCCGGGTGGCGGAGCGGGGCGGGACCTGGAAATTATCGACGAAGGGACCGTAACGGCCTAGTGGAGCGGCGCCAGGACGAGCCGGCGGTCGAACTGGTAGACCGCAAGTTCCGTCGCGCCCGCGACCTCGGCCGTGAGCCGCGCGTGGTTGCCCCGGTTGTAGGTCTCGATCGCCTTCACCGGGGTCCCGAAGTCCTGCACCTCCAGCCGGCGCGCGAGCTGAGGCGGGACCCGCGCGTGGATGAAATCCACGACGAGCGCATTTCCCTGCCGGCGGACCTCGATCGGCACCGTCGCATCGGAAATCTCGACGACGATCCTCCCTTCCCCGGATTCGCCGCGCTGGAAGCCGACTTCGCGTATTTCGTATCGCGGATCGTCCGCGGCGCCGGCATCCGGCCGCCGCAGGGTGATCAGCAGCACCTTGCCCTCCAGGGCGGTCTCGAACTGGAGCGTGCGGTCGAGCTCGAGGATGAGGCGGGTGCGCGTCCCGGACTGCACCACCTGGATGCGGCGCAGGCCGCGCTGGCCGACCTCGACGGGCTGCCTGCCGGCCGCGCTGACGGTGCCCGGAAAATCGAACGCGATGCGATGGATCGGGTGGTGGTTCACCATCACGCCGGGAGGCGCCCGGAGCGCGTCGCTGAAAACGACGCGAACGAGCGCCGCGCCGCCGGGCACTGTTGCGTAATCAACGGCTTGCAAGGTGTTCGTGGGCGTGCCCGCCGGTCCCTCGGCGGCGGGCGCATCACGTGGCGGGGCGCCTGCCAGGAGGAGACCCAGCAGGACCAGGATCGGCCCAACACGGTTCAGCATCGCTCGGTTCCCTGCGTGCCGGTTTGACCGGCTTCCCCGGGACAAAATCCTGGCGCGGCCACGCTTGCCGCCCCTGCCGGGAGTGCAATAATAAACTTCAGCAGCGATGGGCGTGAAGCCATGCCCGCTAACCTCAGCCCCGAGTACAAGAACGCCGAGGCGGCCTTCCGCAAGGCGCGCGAGCCGCGCGAGCGGCTCGACTGCCTGCGCGAGATGCTGCGCACCATCCCCAAGCACAAGGGCACCGACCACCTGCAGGCGGACATCAAGAGCCGCATCAAGGAGTTGTCCGAGGAATTGGAGGTGCCGAAAAAGGGCCCGGCCCGCGGCGGCGTCTCCCACGTGGTGCGCCCGGAGGGCGCCGCGCAGCTCGCCCTGATCGGTCCGCCCAACTCCGGCAAGTCGTCGCTCCATGCGCGGCTCACCGGGTCCAACGCTCACGTCGCGCCGTATCCCTTCACGACCCAGCATCCCGAACCGGGCATGATGACGCATGACGACGTGCACCTTCAGCTCGTGGACCTGCCGGCGGTGTCTCCCGAGCATCCGGTGCCGTGGCTCGGCTCCGCGCTGCAGACAGCGGACGCCTGCATGCTGGTGGTGGACCTCGGCGAATCCACCTGTGTCGAGCAGGTGCAGGCGGTGCACGCCATCCTGCGCGCGAAGCACGTCACGCTGACCGAGCGCTGGGACGCCCCGGAGGTTGCCTCGGATTCCGCCGACGGCGACCCGTTCGGCGTCAGGCTTCCCACGCTCATGCTCGCGAACAAGGCGGATCTCGCCGCCGATGAAGCGGCGGAAGTGGAAGCGTTCCGCGAGCTGACGGGACTGAACTACCCGGCGCTCGCGGTTTCAGCGAAGTCGGGGCAGGGACTCGCGGAGATCGGAGCGTGGCTCTTCAGCCATCTCGGCATCGTGCGCGTCTACACCAAGACGCCCGGCAAGCCCGCCGAGAAGGACCGCCCGTTCACGCTGCGCCGCGGGCAGACGGTGGAGGACGTCGCGCGGCTGGTGCACAAGGATCTCGCTCACTCGATCAAGTACGCGCGCGTCTGGAGCAGGACCGGGATCCCGGGCCAGCAGGTCGGGCGCGAGCATCGCGTCGCCGACGGCGACATCGTCGAGCTCCACACCTGAATCTCCCGTCATTCCCGCGAAGGTGGGAATCCAGGTTAACCTGCCGCAAGGTCAAAGCCGGTCTGGATGCCCGCCTTCGCGGGCATGACGTACGGGTGAAGTGCCGTCAGACTGTCTGGAGTTGCCGCACGCGCTCGCCCGCGAGCAGCGCCAGCAGTTGCCTGACGGTGTGGCGCTCGATGTTCAGGACGGTGTCGGCGATCGCGTCCACCGGCAGTTGCGGGTTGATCCCGCGGAATTTCTCGATGATGCCCTGCTTCCCGACGGGGTTGGCGTCCGAGCCGAGCGGATCGAGCACGTCCACGCGTTCCCAGTTGCCCCTGTCGTCCTGCGCCGCGACCCACGCCGCGAAACGCTCCGGGTACAGCTGGTCGAGCGCGGGATCGTGCTCGAGCTCGAGCCGGTCCGCCAGCGCGGTGATCGCCGGATCGGACAGCTTGGTGTCGGAGAACTGCGGCGGCAGCACCTGGCCTTCGAGCAGCGCGGCGGCGACGACGTAGCGCAGGCTCATCTGGGCATTCAACGCGCTGGTGGGGGAGTACTGGAAGCCGCACTGGACATCCACCACTTGCGCGAGCCCGACGCGCACGCGGCGCTTCGCGTCCCACGGCGTGCCGAGCCGCCGGCGCAGCTCGAACGCGGCGTCCACGTAGGAGTGCGTGCTGCCGCAGCAGGAATACGGCTTGATGCGGTTGGTGTCGAGCCGATAGACCTTTCCGAGCTCCGCGGTCAGTGGCGCGGCATCGGACGCGTCGGAGTACGCCTTCAGCACGCCGCCGTCGTGGAATTCGTAGATCTGGGTCGGCCCGGTAAACCCAAGCGCCGCCAGTTCCGCCGCGAGCACGCCCGAATAGGCCGCCCGACCGGCGTGAAACCGCTTGCTCATGGTGCCATCGGCATTGAATGCCCACAGTCCCGAGCCCTGCGTGCCGGCAAGTCCCAGCGCCCAGGCCGTCTGCTCGTCGTTCAAGTCGAGCAGCACGGCGCACGCCGCGGCCGCTCCGAACGGGCCACAGACGCCGGTAAGGTGCCAGCCGCGCAGCCGCGCGGCGGAAGGATTCAACGCGAGGCTCGAGCGGATCATCACTTCGTAGCCGGCGGCGATCGCGGTCACCAGGCGTTCCCCGCCCGCGTCGAGCTTCTCCGCGAGCGCGAGGGCCGCGGGTATGACGACCGCGCCGGCATGCAGCTTCGCGTTGTGGTAATCGTCGAGCTCGAAGGCATGCGTCGCGGTGCCGTTGACGAGCGCGGCGTCGGCCGCGCGCAGGGAGGGCGCCGTCTCGCCCCAGACAGTTGCCTCGCCCCGCGCCGGCGCTCCCGCCCGCGCCCATTGCAGGAGCATCCGCGCCCACGGCGTCGCGTGTCCGTAAACGCCGCAGCCGACCGTGTCGAGGAGCGCAAGGCGCACGGTCTCCCGCGTGCGCGCCGGCAGCTCGGCGTAGCGCAGGTGAGCGATCCAGCGCGCGAGCTCGCGCGTGGGGGCGGAGATCTCTTTGCGGGGGGAGTTCATGATATGGTCCCTTCGGGTGGCATCGGGACGAGCGTTGCGCTTATTCTAGCAACATGGACTATGACGTGATCGTCGTGGGCGGAGGGAACGCGGCTTTTTCCGCCGCCGTATCCGTGAGAGACAACGGAGCGAAGCGGGTACTGGTTCTCGAGAAGGCACCCCGGGAAAAGCGCGGCGGCAACACGCACTTCTCGGGCGCGGTGTTCCGCTTCATCTACAACGACGTATCCGAGCTCGACCGCTTCGTTCCGAACGCGGAACGGGACTATCCGGGATTCCACCAGGGCGTGCAGCCCTATCCGGTCGGCGTGTTTCGCGATGATCTCATGCGCGTGACGCAGGGTCGGAGCGACCCCGAGCTCGCGACGCTCCTCATCGAGAACTCGTACGACACGATGTGCTGGCTGCAGGACGTGGGCCGGCACAAGTTCGAGCTCGCGGTGTCGGTCATGGGCGTGCGCGTCGGCAACGAGGTGAAATGGCCGCGCGGGGCCATGATCCGCACCGTGCACGAGGGCGTCGGGCTCTCGAAGACGTGGTTCGAGACCGGCGAGAAGATGGGCATCGAGATCCGCTACGACACCGGCGCGCAGCGGCTCACGCAGGCGGAGAGCGGGCGCGTGACCGGGGTCGTCGCGCGCGGGCCGGAAGGTTTCGTCACCTTCGGCGCCAGGGCCGTGGTCCTCGCCTGCGGCGGCTTCGAGACCAACCCGGAGTGGCGGCTGCGCTACCTCGGCGCGCCGTGGGATCACGCCAAGGTGCGCGGCTCCAATTTCAATTACGGCGACGGGTTGAAGATGGCGCTCGACATCGGCGCGATGCCGTGGGGACACTGGAGCGGTTGCCACGCGACGCCCATCGTCGCCACCGCAGCGGACTACGGCGTGCAGAACCTGACCGACAAGACCAATCGCCTGTCCTACTTCCTCGGCGTCATGATCAACGTCGAAGGCAAGCGCTGGGTGGACGAGGGTGCGGACATCAACTCATTCACCTACGCCAAGTACGGCGGCATGATCCTCAAGCAGCCGCAGAGCCTTGTCTACCAGATCTTCGACAGCAAGGTGTTGAAGCTGCTCGAGCCGCGCTACTCGACGAGCGAGCCGTTCCGGTCCGACACGCTGGAGGGGCTGGTAAAGCAACTGAAAGTGGACCACAGGCGGGCGCTGAAGACGCTCGAGGAGTACAACCACGCGGCGGGGCACGGCGGACCTTTCAACCCCGCGGTGCTCGACGGGCTCCACACCGAGGGCATCGAGCCGCCCAAGACCAACTGGGCGGTAAAGCTCGATACGCCGCCTTATGTCTCGTGGCCCGTCACCGGCGGCATCACCTTCACCTTCGGCGGGCTCAAGGTCAACCAGGACGCGCAGGTGATCGCGACCGACTGGAAGCCGATTCCCGGGCTCTACACCTGCGGGGAAATGGTCGGCGGGCTGTTCCACTACAACTATCCCCTCGGCACCGGGCTCATCTCGGGCGCGGTGTTCGGCCGCATCGCAGGGCGCAGCGCGGCGCGGGCCTGATTCACGAATTACTGGATTCCCGCCTGCGCGAGAATGACGCCATTGCCGCGTGAGGACAGGAGGTGCCGCACGGTCGAGTGGGCGTAGTGCCAGGCATCGGGCCACTTGCTCGCGCGCGGCCCGGCGATGTTGAGCACCGCGAGACGGTTGCGCGCGATGAAGTCCGAGAGCTTGAGCGCGGCGTCCCGCGGCCCGATGTGGATGGCGTCGATCAGCTCGAAGGGCTTGCCGTGCTCGACGCAGTGGAGCATGGTCTGGCGCGTGCCGCCCTCGAGCGTCCCGGAGTGGAGAATCGCCGTGCCGTCACTGTCGAGCACGTTCTGCAGGGTGCGCTCTTCGTAGCCGGCGCCCGCGAGTTCCCGCATCGGGTAGCGCTCGTGTATGGGGCCGTCCTCCGCGGCACGGCCTTCGGGTGCCCAGCCCCCGCAGGGAAATCCCGCCTCGAGCGCGGCGTCGAGCGCGCCGCGGTCAACGCCAGTCTGTCCGCCGGAGACGATCCTGGCCAGGGGCATGGAGAGCGTGGGTCGTGGATCGTGCGCGTGCCGCGCGGCGCTGCGTGCTCTAGAATAGCCGGAGTTTACCTGCTCGCTGTCAACGATTGCGGAGCGATCATGAAGCAACTGAAGATTCCCGCGGTTTTCATGCGCGGCGGCACCAGCAACGCCGTCGTGTTCAACGCGAAGGACCTGCCGCGCGACCGCGCGCAGTGGGACGCAATCTTTCTCGCTACAATCGGCAGCCCCGATCCCTACGGCCGCCAGCTCGACGGCATGGGCGGGGGCGTGTCCTCGCTCTCCAAGGTGTGCGTGGTGGGGCCGCCGAGCCGGGACGACGCCGACATCGACTACACCTTCGCGCAGGTGCAGGTGAAGGAAGCGCGGGTGGACTACGGCGCGAATTGCGGCAACATGTCCTCCGCCATGGGCCCGTTCGCGGTGGACGAGGGGCTGGTGACGGTGTCGGGCCCGGAGGCGCTGGTGCGCGTCCACAACACCAACACGAAGAAGATCATCTGGTCGCGGTTTCCGCTCGAGAACGGCACCGCGGCGGTGGACGGCGACCTCGCTATTCCGGGCGTGGCTGGAACCGGCGCTCCGGTGAAGCTCGAATTTCGCGAGCCGGGCGGCGCCACCACCGGCAAGCTCCTGCCCACGGGCAACGTCGCCGACACTCTCGAGGTGCCGGGTTACGGCCAGTTCCGCGTTTCGATGGTGGACGCGGCCAACGCGTGCGTGTTCGCCCGCGCGGCCGATCTCGGCATCAAGGGCACCGAGCTGCCGGACGAGATCGACGCCAATCCCGGGCTGCTGAAGAAGCTCGCCGCGATCCGCATCGCCGCGTCGGTCGCGATGGGCGTCACGAGGACGCCGGAGGAAGCGGCTCAGCGCGCCTCGGTACCGTTCGTGGGATTCATCTCGCCGCCGCAGGACGCGAAATCGCTCACCGGGGAAATGCTGAAGGCGGCGAACGTGGATCTCACCGGCCGCACGATGTCGAACGGGCAGCCGCACCGCGCGCTGCCGCTCACGGCTTCCCTCTGCATGGCGGTGGCGGCGCGGCTCCCGGGCAGCGTGGTGCACGAGGCGGCGCGCGCGACCGACGATCCCGAAGCGGAAATCCGCATCGCGATGCCGTCGGGCGTGCTGACGGTCGCGGCAAGCGTGCGCAAGCTGGAAGGGCAGTGGCACGCGGAGCAGGGCGCCTTCTACCGCACCCAGCGGCGCATGTTCGAGGGCAGCGTTCTGGTGCGCGCCTTCCGCGTTCCCGGACTCACTGCCCCGGCTTGATGCCGGCGTCCGCCACCAGCTTCTTCCACTTCGGGATGTCGGTCGCGATCGCCTTGGCGAACGCTTCGGGCGTGCTGCCCAGCGGATCGGCGCCCTGCTGCGACATGGTCTGGCTGACCTCCGGAATCTTGAGTATCCGGTTGAGCTCGCCGTTGATCTTGGCCAGCAGCGGCTTCGCCATTTTCGGCGGGCCGATCACCCCGTACCAGGCGCTGACGTCATAGCCCTTTACGCCGGACTCCTCGATGGTCGGGAGCTCGGGCAGGGCGGAGGAGCGCCGGCTGGTCGCGATGCCCAGCGCGAC
>JBOIEM010000093.1:0-7137 GCA_050741115.1 Burkholderiales bacterium | reverse complement strand
CGCCCCCGAACTTCTTCGACAAAATCATCGTCATCGCCGCCGTCAGCGTGGTCTTGCCGTGATCCACGTGACCAATCGTGCCCACGTTCACGTGCGGCTTGGTGCGCTCGAATTTGCTCTTGGCCATGGTCCGCCCCCTATCGCTTTTCTTCTTTGCCCGTGTACTTGTTGATAACTGCTTCTGCAACCTGCTTCGGCGCCTCGGCGTAGTGCTTGAATTCCATGGTGTAGGTCGCGCGGCCCTGGGAAAGCGAGCGCATCGTGGTCGAGTAACCGAACATCTCGGCGAGCGGCACTTCCGCCCGGATCGCCTTGCCGCCGCCCGCCATCTCTTCCATGCCCTGGATCACGCCGCGGCGGGAGTTCAAGTCGCCCACCACGTTGCCCATGAAATCGTCAGGCGTTTCCACCTCCACCGCCATGATCGGCTCGAGCAGCGTCGGACTCGCGCGGCGCAGCCCTTCCTTGAACGCGAACGCGCCCGCCATCTTGAACGCGTTCTCATTCGAATCCACGTCGTGGTACGAGCCGTCGAACAACGTGACTTTCACGTCCACCACCGGGAAGCCGGCGAGCACGCCATTCGGCAGCGATTCCGCGACGCCCTTCTTGACGGCGGGGATGTATTCGCGCGGGATGGATCCGCCCTTGATCGCGTCCAGGAACTCGAAACCCGTTCCTGGCGCCTGCGGATCAAGCCTGAGCCAGACGTGGCCGTACTGGCCGCGTCCGCCGGTCTGCTTGATGAATCTGCCTTCGACCCGGTCCACCGGCTTCCGGATGGTCTCGCGGTAAGCAACCTGCGGCGCGCCGACGTTGGCCTCCACCCCGAACTCGCGCTTCATGCGGTCGACGATGATTTCCAGGTGCAGCTCCCCCATGCCCGAGATGATGGTCTGCCCGGACTCCTCGTCGGTGCGCACGCGGAACGAGGGGTCCTCCTGCGCAAGGCGGCCGAGTGCGATGCCCATCTTCTCCTGGTCCGCCTTGGTCTTGGGCTCCACGGCGACGTGGATCACCGGCTCGGGGAACTCCATCTTCTCGAGCGTGACGATCTTCCGCGGATCGGTCAGCGTGTCGCCGGTCATGTAGTCCCTCAGGCCCACCGCCGCCGCGATGTCGCCGGCCCGCACTTCCTTGATCTCCTCGCGCTCGTTGGCATGCATCTGCAGGAGGCGGCCGATGCGCTCCTTCCGGCCCTTGATCGGGTTGTAAACGGTGTCTCCGGAATTGACCACGCCGGAATAGACGCGGAAGAACGTGAGCTGGCCGACGAACGGGTCGGTCATGATCTTGAACGCGAGCGCCGCGAACGGCGCCTCGTCCGTCGGCGCGCGCTCGTCCGGCTCGCCGTTCTCCTTGACGCCCGTCACCGGCGGGATGTCGATCGGCGACGGCAGGTAATCGATCACCGCGTCGAGCATCGCCTGCACGCCCTTGTTCTTGAACGCGGACCCGCACAGCATGGGGAAGATCTCGCCGTGGATGGTGCGGGCGCGCAGGCCCTTCTTGATGTCCTCGACCGAGAGCTCGCCCTTCCCGAGATAGCGGTTCATCAGCTCCTCGGACGCCTCGGCGGCTGTCTCCATCATCTTCTCGCGCCACTTCTTCGCTTCCGCCAGCAGCTCGGCGGGCATCTCCCTTGCCTCGAACTTCATGCCCTGCGTGCTGTCATCCCAGTAGATCGCCTTCATCCTCACGAGGTCGATCACGCCCGCGAACCGGTCCTCCGCCCCGATCGGCAGCTGGACCGGCACGGGGTTGGCCTTGAGCCGGGACTGGACCTGCTCCAGCACGCGCTTGAAATCGGCGCCGGTGCGGTCCATCTTGTTGACGAAGATCAGGCGCGGCACGCGATACTTGTTGGCCTGGCGCCACACCGTCTCGGTCTGCGGCTGCACGCCGCCCACCGCGCACAGCACGGTGCACGCGCCGTCGAGCACGCGCAGGCTGCGCTCCACTTCGATCGTGAAGTCCACGTGGCCCGGCGTGTCGATGATGTTGATGCGGTGCTCCGGATAGGCGTTGTCCATCCCTTTCCAGAAGCAGGTCGTCGCCGCCGAGGTGATGGTGATGCCGCGCTCCTGCTCCTGCTCCATCCAGTCCATGATGGCGGTGCCGTCGTGCACCTCGCCCAGCTTGTGCGAGACGCCGGTGTAGAACAGGATGCGCTCGGTGGTCGTGGTCTTGCCGGCATCGATGTGGGCCGTGATGCCGATGTTGCGGTAGCGCTCGATGGGAGTCTTGCGGGGCACGGGGAACCTTAGAACCGGTAATGCGAGAAAGCCTTGTTGGCCTCCGCCATGCGGTGCACTTCCTCGCGCTTCTTCATCGCGCCGCCCTTGCCCTCGGCCGCCTCGGCGAGCTCGCCCGCCAGCCGGGCGCCCATCGACTTCTCTCCGCGGCTCCGCGCGGCATCGCGCAGCCAGCGCATGGCGAGCGCCACGCGCCGCACTGGCCGCACTTCCACCGGCACCTGGTAGTTGGCGCCGCCCACGCGGCGGCTCTTCACCTCCACCATCGGCTTCACGTTGGTGATCGCCTGGTTGAACACTTCCAGCGGGTCCTTGGTAGTCTTCTTCTTGATCTGGTCGAGCGCGCCGTAGACGATCGCTTCCGCGACTGACTTCTTGCCGCGCGTCATCACGACGTTCATGAACTTGGCGACGTCCTGGCTGCCGTATTTCGGATCCGGCAGGATTTCGCGTTTTGGAATCTCTCGGCGTCGCGGCATTGGCGTTCTCTCTGAATCCTGGATCCTGGTTCGCGCCGTTAAGCCGCTTTGGGCCGCTTGGCTCCGTACTTGGAGCGGCCCTGCTTGCGGTCCTTCACGCCGGCGGTGTCGAGCGAGCCGCGCACGACGTGGTAGCGCACGCCCGGCAGGTCCTTTACGCGCCCGCCGCGAATCAGCACCACCGAGTGTTCCTGCAGGTTGTGGCCTTCGCCGCCGATGTAGCCGATCACTTCGAAGCCGTTGGTGAGCCGGACCTTCGCCACCTTGCGCAGCGCGGAATTGGGCTTCTTGGGCGTCGTCGTGTAGACCCGCGTGCAGACGCCCCGGCGTTGCGGCGAACCCGCGAGTGCCGGGACCTTACTCTTCCAGCGCGTGGGAACGCGTCCCTTGCGCACTAACTGGTTGATCGTTGGCATTTCCTGACGCGCCTACTCAACCTGCGTTGATCTATCTAATTTACTGTTTTATAAGGGTTACCAGCCGTGTCCTAAACGCTTGGCCAGTCCCAAAAAAGCGGGGACGGCGTCGCCACCGTCCCTGCCTGGAATGCTGGTCGTGTTGCCGGACTCCCGTCTGAGGCGACCGGCGGGAAAAAAGACTGTGAATTTTAGGAGGTTACGTCATATGAGTCAAGCAACCTGCTCCTGGTTTTCGGTTGCCACGGCGGCCTCTTCCGTCACCGGCGCGGTCTCGCCAAACTCGGCCGCTGCTCCTTGGCGCCGACGGATCCGATGGTAGGCGAGACCCGTGCCGGCCGGAATCAGCCGCCCGACGATCACGTTCTCCTTCAGGCCCCGCAGCTCGTCGCGCTTGCCCATGATGGCCGCCTCCGTGAGCACGCGCGTCGTTTCCTGGAAGGATGCGGCGGAAATGAACGAGTCCGTGGAAAGCGAGGCCTTGGTGATTCCGAGCAGCATGTACTCGTAGGTTGCGGGCTTCTTGCCCGCGGCCTCCGCCTTCTCGTTTTCCTCCAGCACCTCGGCGCGCTCGACCTGCTCGCCGGTGATGAAACGGGTCTCGCCCGGCTCGACGATGGTCACGCGCCGCAGCATCTGGCGCACGATCACCTCGATGTGCTTGTCGTTGATCTTGACGCCCTGCAGCCGGTAGACGTCCTGCACCTCGTTGCAGATGTAGCGCGCGAGCGCCTCCACTCCGAGGAGCCGCAGGATGTCGTGCGGGTCGGCCGGGCCGTCCACGATCATTTCGCCCTTGTTCACCACCTGCCCGTCGTGCGCCATCACGTGCTTGTCCTTCGGGATGAGGTACTCGTGCGCGACGCCGTCGAGATCGGTGATTACCAGACGCTGCTTGCCCTTGGTGTCCTTGCCGAACGAGACCGTGCCGGTTACTTCCGCCAGCACGCCCGCGTCCTTCGGCGAGCGCGCCTCGAACAGCTCAGCGACGCGCGGCAGGCCCCCGGTGATGTCGCGCGTCTTGGAGGTCTCCTGCGGTATGCGCGCGAGCACTTCACCCACGCCCACCTCCTGGCCGTCGCGCACCGTGATGATCGAGCCGATCTGGAAAGTAATGTTGACCGGCTGGTCGGAGCCCGCCATCTTGACCTCGTGGCCCGCATCGTCGAGGAGCTTCACCTGCGGGCGCAGCCCCTTCGCCTGCGCGCCGCCGCGGCGCTTGGGATCGACCACCACCAGGGTGGACAGGCCCGTCACCTCGTCGATCTGCCTGGCGACCGTCGCGCCCTCCTCCACGTTCTCGAACCTGATGCGGCCGGCGTACTCCGTGATGATCGGGCGGGTGTGCGGATCCCAGGTCGCGAGCACCTGCCCGGCCTTGACCGCCTCGCCGTCGCGCGCGAGGAGCGTCGCCCCGTAGGGCACCTTGTGGCGCTCGCGCTCGCGGCCGCCCTCGTCATGGATCACGACCTCGCCGTTGCGCGAGATCGCGACCAGCTCGCCCCGTGAGTTGGTGACGTAGCGCATGCCCGCGCTGTAGCGCATCACCCCGTTCGACTTGCTCTCGATCTGGCTCACCACCGCCGTGCGCGAGGCGGCGCCGCCGATGTGAAAGGTGCGCATGGTGAGCTGGGTTCCCGGCTCACCGATCGACTGCGCGGCAATGACGCCCACCGCCTCGCCAATATTGACCGGAGAGCCGCGCCCGAGATCGCGCCCGTAGCACTTGGCGCACAGGCCGTAACGGGTGTCGCACGTGAGCGGCGTGCGCACCTTGACCTCGTCGATTCCGGCGGCCTCGATCGCTTCCACCGCGTCCTCGTCGAGCAGCGTGTTGGCGGGATAGATGGCCTTGCTGCTCTCGGGGTTGACGATTTCGGTCGCGCAGACGCGCCCGAGGATGCGCTCGCGCAGGCTTTCCACCACCTCGCCGCCCTCGATGAGCGCTTTCATCGACACGCCCTGGGAGGTCTCGCAATCGTCCTCGGTCACCACGAGGTCCTGGGTGACGTCCACCAGCCGCCGCGTGAGGTATCCGGAGTTGGCGGTCTTCAACGCCGTATCCGCAAGGCCCTTGCGCGCGCCGTGCGTCGAGATGAAGTACTGCAGCACGTTCAGGCCTTCGCGGAAATTGGCGGTGATCGGCGTCTCGATGATCGAGCCGTCGGGCTTCGCCATCAGCCCGCGCATGCCGGCAAGCTGCCGGATCTGGGCCGCGGAGCCGCGCGCGCCGGAGTCCGCCATCATGTAGATGGAGTTGAGCGACTCCTGCATCACCGGCTGGCCCTTCTTGTCCCTGCGCGGGTGCCACTCGTGCTTCTTGCCGTCCCAATCCATCACCGGCTCGACGCCGAGCTGCTCCATCATCGCCTTCGCCACCAGGTCCCCGGCGCGTCCCCAGATGTCCACCACCTTGTTGTAGCGCTCCCCCTGGGTCACGAGCCCGGAGGTGTACTGCTTCTCGATTTCCTGCACCTCCTTCTCGGCGTCCGCGATGATCGCGTGCTTCTGATCCGGGATCAGCATGTCGTCCACGGCGATCGAGAGCCCCGCCTTGGTCGCCATCGCGAAACCGGTGTACATCAGCTTGTCCGCGAAAATGACCGTCTCGCGCAGCCCGCAGCGGCGGAAGGCGGCGTTGATGAGCCGCGAGATCTCCTTTTTCTTGAGCGGCTTGTTGATGAGCTCGAACGACAGGCCTGCCGGCAGGATATCGGAGAGCAGCGCCCGCCCGACGGTGGTCTCGTGGCGCACGAGTCTCTCGCGCTTCTCGCCGTCGGCGTCGATCTCGACCTCCTTGATGCGCACCGTGATGCGGGCGTTGACCTCCGCCTGGCCGGTGTCATACGCGCGCGAGACCTCCGAGAGGTTGGTGAAGATCGAGCCTTCGCCGCGTGCGCCCACTTTCTCGCGCGTGCTGTAGTAGAGACCGAGCACGATGTCCTGGGACGGCACGATGATCGGCTCGCCGTTCGCGGGCGAGAGAATGTTGTTGGAGGACAGCATCAGCGTGCGCGCCTCCATTTGCGCTTCCAGCGACAGCGGCACGTGCACCGCCATCTGGTCGCCGTCGAAGTCGGCGTTGAACGCCGCGCACACCAAGGGGTGCAGTTGAATCGCCTTGCCCTCGATCAGCACTGGCTCGAACGCCTGGATGCCGAGGCGGTGCAGGGTGGGCGCCCGGTTCAGCATGATCGGGTGCTCGCGGATCACTTCCTCCAGGATGTCCCATACGATCGCTTCCTGGTCCTCCACCATGCGCTTCGCGGCCTTGATGGTGGTCGCGAGCCCCATCACCTCCAGCTTGTGGAAGATATAGGGCTTGAAGAGCTCCAGCGCCATCAGCTTGGGCAGCCCGCACTGGTGCAGCTTCAGCTGCGGCCCCACCACGATCACCGAGCGGCCGGAGTAGTCGACGCGCTTGCCGAGCAGGTTCTGGCGGAAGCGCCCGCTCTTGCCCTTGATCATGTCGGCGAGGGACTTCAGCGGCCGCTTGTTGGCTCCGGTCATGGCCTTGCCGCGGCGCCCGTTGTCGAGCAGCGAGTCCACCGCTTCCTGCAGCATGCGCTTTTCGTTCCTGACGATGATCTCGGGCGCCTTCAGCTCGAGCAGGCGCTTCAGGCGGTTGTTGCGGTTGATCACGCGCCGGTAGAGGTCATTGAGATCCGAGGTGGCAAAGCGCCCGCCGTCGAGCGGCACCAGCGGCCGCAGCTCCGGCGGCAGCACCGGCAGCACCTCGAGAATCATCCATTCCGGCTTGATGCCCGACTTGTGGAATGCCTCCAGCACCTTTAGCCGCTTGGCGATTTTTTTGATCTTGGTGTCGGAGCTGGTAGCGGCAAGTTCCTCGCGCAGGGTCTCGATCGCGCGCTTCAGCTCGAGGCTGCGCAGCAGCTCGCGGATGCCCTCCGCGCCCATCATCGCGGTGAAGTCGTCGCCGAATTCCTCGACCTTGGCGAGGTAGTCGTCCTCGGTCATCAACTGGGC
>JBOIEM010000092.1:0-7852 GCA_050741115.1 Burkholderiales bacterium | reverse complement strand
GCGTAGGCGATGAACAGCGAATGGTCGCGGAGCTCCTCCTGCACCCGGCTCTCCTCGTACTTCTCGCCCTGCTTGATGCCGATGACCTGGGCGGTGCCGGTCTTCCCCGCGCTCACGTATGCCGCGCCCGCGAACGAGCGCGCCCCGGTGCCTTCCTTGTTGACGCCGACGAGGGCCTGCCGGACCACCGAGAGATGCTCGTCCTTCAGTCCCAGAGCGCGCAGGCGGCGCGCCTCGATGGCGGTGCGCTCCCGCGTGCGGAAGTCCTCGACGGCGTTCACGATCTGCGGCCGGTAGGCGCCGCCGCCGTTGGCGAGCATGGTGACGGCCTGCGCGAGCTGCAGCGGCGTATAGGCGTTGTAGCCCTGCCCGATGCCGATGCTGATGGTCTCCCCCGCGAACCACTTCTGGTTGAAGCGGCGCATCTTCCATTCCTGCGAGGGCAATACGCCCGCGGCCTCTCCCGGGAGGTCGATGCCGGTGCGGGACCCGAAGCCGAATCGCGACATGAAAGCCGCGATCGCGTCTATGCCCAGGTCGTTCGCGAGCATGTAATAGTAGGTGTCGCTCGACTTGACGATCGACTTGTACAGGTCGACGACGCCGTGTCCGCCGGCGTGGCTGTCGCGGAACTGGTGGCCGCCGAACATGAAATAGCCGGGGTCGTGGATCGTCTGCTGCGGGGTGCGCTTGCCGAAGGCGAGCCCGGCGAGCGCCATGTACGGCTTGAAGGTGGAGCCGGGCGGATAGGTGCCGGCGAGCGCGCGGTTGACGAGCGGCTTCTCGGGCGAGTTGTTGAGCTCGTTCCAGTTGACGGAATCGATCCCGTCGACGAAGAGATTGGGGTCGAACCCCGGCTTGCTCACGAACGCGAGCACCCCGCCCGTCGCCGGGTCGATCGCGACCAGCGCACCGCGGTGGTCGCCGAACGCGTGGTAGGCGACTTCCTGCAGGCGCGCGTCGAGGTTGAGCACGAGGTTGTTGCCGGACATCGGCGGCGTGCGCGACAGCGTCCGCACCGGGCGCCCGCCCGAATCGACCTCCACCTCCTCCACGCCGGTCGTGCCGTGCAGCGTGCGCTCGTAGGCATGCTCGAGGCCGGTCTTGCCGATGTAATCGGTCCCGCGGTAGTTGGCGGAGAGCCCCTCGGCCTGGAGCTGCTCGACCTCCCGCTGGTTGATGCGGCCGATGTGGCCCACGACGTGGGAGAACACCTCGCCCTGCGGGTACTGGCGGAACAGCCGCGCGTTGATCTCCACGCCCGGAAAGCGGTAGCGGACCGCCGCGAAACGCGCGATCTCCTCGTCGGAGAGGCGCGTGCGGATCGGCAGGCTGCCGGTGCTCTTGCTCTCCTCGAGCAGCCGCCTGAAGCGCCGCCGGTCGCGCGGCGTGATCTCGACCACCGTCGCGACCCCGTCGATCAGCTTATCCAGGTTTGCGATGCGGTCCGGCTGGACCTCGAGCGTGTAGGCCGAGTAGTTGTGGGCGAGCACGACGCCGTTACGGTCCACCACGATGCCGCGATTGGGCGCGACCGGCACGATGGAGATGCGGTTTGCTTCCGCCAGCGTGTAGAGTTCGCCGTGCCTGACCACCTGCAGGTAGAAGAACCGGCCGGCGAGGAGGAAAAACGCGAGGACCACCAAGCCGACCGCGAGCGCCAGCCGCACCCGGAAGTGGTGCAGCTCGAGCTGCGCGTTGCGCAACTCGATGCCAGGGTTGATCGACAGCTCGGAGGGCATCGCGACGTCCTAGACCTGGTCGGGATCGGATCGCGGGCGCAGTGAGAGCTTCAACAGCGCGTCCAGCGGCAGCCAGAGCGCGGCGGCGACGAAGCTGCCGATGAAGTACTGCAGTCCCGGGAAATCGGCTCCCGCCACCAGGCGGATGCCGAGCACGACGAGGTCGGTCATCAGGAGCAGCAGCAGGACGTGCACCGCCTGCGGCGTCCCCGAGAACATGCGCACCCGGCGGTGCAGCACGATGCCGGCGTAGGCGAGGATGGAGTAGGCGAGGGCGTGCTCGCCGAGCAGCGTGCCGTCCGCGACGTCCATGATCAGGCCCATCATCCACGCCGAGACGAACCCGACCTTTCGCGGCTGCTCGATGCACCAGTAGAGCACCACCAGCGCGACGAAGTCGGGCTTGAGCCACAGCCAGGCGCCGGACCACGGCAGAAGATTCAGCATCAGCGCCGCGACGAGCGTCAGCGCGATGAAGCCCGCCCGCACGGGGAGCAGGATCTCCTGGGGCACCATGCGTGCGTCGGCCATCAGCTCTTTCTCGGCTTCTTGCCCCGCGCCTGCTTCTTCTCGTCGGCCGGCCGCGGCGGGAGCTCGCGGTTGCCGCTGACGACCAGCAGGTGCGTGTGGTTCGCCACGCCGCCGAGCGGCGTGCCGGTGATGCGGGCGAAGATCTGGTCGGCGCTGCGCTCGACGTTCGTCACCCGCGCTACCGGCAGCCCGGGCGGGTATACCCCGTCTATGCCCGAGGTGACGAGCTCGTCGCCGTTCTGGAAATCGGCATTGAGGGGGATGAAGCGCAGCTCCAGCGCGCCGTCGCTGCCGGTCCCCGAGAGCACTGCGCGCAGGCCGTTGCGCACGTTCTGCACCGGCACGAAATGCCCCTTGTCGGTCACCAGGGTCACTTCCGCGAGCCACGGGTAGGCGCGCGTCACTTGGCCCACCAGGCCGCGGTCGTCCACCACCGGCTGGCCGGGCCGCACGTTCTGGCGCGAGCCGCGGTCGATGACCACCTTGCGGGAGAACGGGTCGCGCGCGGCGTAGAGCACCTCGGCGACGGCGAGATCGATGTCGAGGCGCTCGCGCGCGGCGAGCAGCTCCCGCAGCTGCCGGTTCTCCGTCTGCAGCGCCTTCAGTTGCAGCAGCATCGCGGCGTTCTCGAAATTCTCGCGCTTGAGACGCGTGTTGTCCTCGCGCAGCGAACCGTGCGTGGTGAAGAAGTCGCCGACGCGCCGGGCGATGCCCGCGGGCGCCGCGGCGATCCTTTGCAGGGGATAGAGGACCACTGCGGCGACCTGGCGCAGCGAGTCGAGATAGCCGAAGCGGACATCGGCGACGAGGAACGCGAGGGACAGCGTGGAAAAGATCAGCAGTCGGGCAAGCGGCGTCGGGCCGGTCCTGAAGAACGGCGGCGGGGAGTATTCCATCAGGAGCGATGAGTGACGAGTGAGGAGTGACGAGTCGAGCCCGGGGCGGCGACCGCCGCTACGGGCTCAGCGCTCCGCACCCTGCACTTTGCACTCAGCACTCAGCACTCAGGCGTCAGTCGTTGGTGAAGATGTTGGCGAGCCGCTCGATCCTCTCGAGCGCCTTGCCGGACCCGCGCACCACGCAGGTGAGCGGGTCTTCCGCGACGATGACCGGCAGCCCGGTCTCTTCCATGAACAGGCGGTCGATGTCGCGCAGCAGCGCGCCGCCGCCGGTGATCACCATGCCCTTTTCGGCGATGTCGGCGGCGAGCTCGGGCGGCGTCTGCTCGAGCGCGGACTTGATGGCGGAAACGATGGCATTGAGGGGCTCGGTCAGCGCTTCCAGGATTTCGTTCGAGGAGATGGTGAAGCTTCTCGGGATACCTTCGGCGAGATTGCGCCCCTTCACCTCCTTCTCGCGCACCTCCGAGCCGGGGAAGGCGGAGCCGATCTCCTTCTTGATCTGCTCGGCGGTGGTTTCGCCGATCAACATGCCGTAGTTGCGGCGGATGTAGTTGATGATCGCCTCGTCCATCTTGTCGCCGCCGACGCGCACCGAGCCCTTGTAGACCAGGCCGCCGAGCGAGATCACCCCGACTTCCGTGGTGCCGCCGCCGACGTCCACGACCATCGAGCCGGTCGCATCGCCCACCGGAAGGTCGGCCCCGATCGCCGCCGCCATCGGTTCCTCGATCAGATACACGCTCGACGCACCGGCGCCGATCGCGGACTCGCGGATCGCGCGCCGCTCGACCTGCGTCGAGCCGCAGGGCACGCAGATGATGATGCGCGGGGAGGGCTTGAAGATGCGCGTGTTGTGCACCTTCCGGATGAAATGCTTGAGCATCTGCTCGGTCACCGTGAAGTCGGCGATGACGCCGTCCTTCATCGGCCGGATCGCGGTGATGTTGCCGGGCGTGCGGCCGAGCATCTGCTTCGCAGCGAGCCCGACCTCCTGGATCACCTTCTTGCCGTTCGGCCCGCCCTCCTGGCGAATCGCCACGACCGACGGCTCGTCGAGCACGATGCCCTTCCCGCGCACGTAGATCAGCGTATTGGCGGTGCCGAGATCGATCGCCAGGTCGTCGTTAAAGTAGCTGTTCAAGAAACCCAGCATAACGTGTTCCACCCAAAGGGATTTGGCCTAGTCGGTCCAGCGATTATGATACCCTATGCAGCTTCGATTTTTAAGGCTTTTTGCCCGCCGGATCGCATGGCACTGACGCTGGAGGACGTGAAGCGCGTCGCGCACCTCGCGCGGGTCGCGATCGACGACTCCGAGGCGCAGGCCGTGCTGTCGCAAATCAACGACGTATTCGCGCTGATCGCCGAGATGCAGGCGGTCGACACCCGGGGCGTCGAGCCGATGGCGCACGCGCTGGACGTCGTGCAGCGGCTGCGCCCGGACGCGGTCACCGAATCCGACCAGCACGCCCTGTTCCAGGCGCTCGCCCCGCAGGCGGAAAGCGATCTCTACCTCGTCCCCAAGGTCATCGAGTAAGGGGTCCACACCCCTCACCCGGGTCCGGATGCACAACGCCACCCTCAAGAGCCTGTCCGCGAGCCTCGCCGCACGCGCGTTTTCGAGCGTCGAGCTCACCCGGCATTTCATAAACCGGATCAACCGGTTAAATGCGAAGTACAACTGCTTCATCACACTCGATCCCGAGGCGAGCCTCAAGCAAGCGGGGACGGCGGACCGGATGCGTTCGGCAGGGAAGGCGCAGCCGCTGACCGGCGTTCCCATCGCCCAGAAGGACATCTTCTGCGCCAAGGGGTGGCTTACCACCTGCGGCTCGAAGATGCTGTCCAACTTCACCTCTCCCTACGACGCCCATGTCGTGGAGCGGCTCAACGCGGCGGGGGCGGTCACCCTCGGCAGAACCAACATGGACGAGTTCGCCATGGGCTCGTCGAGCGAGACCTCCTATTACGGGCCGGTCAGGAATCCCTGGGACGTGGATGCCGTGCCGGGGGGCAGCTCCGGGGGCTCGGCGGCGGCGGTGGCGGCGCGGCTGGCCCCGGGCGCGATCGGCACCGATACCGGGGGCTCGATCCGGCAGCCGGCGGCGCTCTCCGGCATCTGCGGGCTGAAGCCCACCTACGGCGTGGTGTCGCGCTACGGCATGATCGCGTTCGCGTCGAGCCTCGACCAGGGCGGGCCGCTCGCGCGCAGCGCGGAGGACCTCGCGTTGCTGCTCAACGTCATGGCCGGGTTCGACCCGCGGGACTCCACTTCCCTCGATCGCAAGCCGGAGGACTACGCGCGCGAGATCGGCAAGCCGGTGACGGGGCTGAAGATCGGGCTCCCCGAGGAATTCTTTGCCAAAGGCGCGGCGCCGGACGTGGTGAAGGCGGTGGAAGCGGCGGTCGCGGAATTCAGGAAGTTCGGCTGCGAAACAGTCGAGGTGAGCCTGCCCAACATGAAGCTCTCGGTGCCGGTCTATTACGTGCTGGCGCCGGCCGAAGCTTCGAGCAATCTCGCGCGCTACGACGGGGTGCGCTACGGCTACCGCGCGCCGGATTACGCCGACCTCCTCGACCTGTACAAGAAGACCCGGGCGCAGGGCTTCGGGCCGGAAGTGAAGCGGCGGATACTGATCGGAACCTACGTGCTCTCGCACGGCTACTACGACGCCTACTACATCCAGGCGCAGCGGGTGCGGCGGCTGATCGCGCGGGATTTCGCCGAGGTGTTCAAGCGCTGCGACGTCATCATGGGTCCGACCAGCCCCACCACCGCGTTCCGCATCGGCGAGAAGATGGGCGACCCGGTGCAGATGTACCTCAACGACATCTACACGATACCCGCGAATCTCGCCGGCCTGCCCGGACTGTCCATTCCCTGCGGCCTCGACCGGAAAGGGCTGCCGGTCGGGCTGCAGATCGTCGGTAATTATTTCGCGGAAGCGAGGATGCTCGCCATCGCGCATGCGTACCAGCAGGCGACCGACTGGCACACCCGGACGCCTCCCGGCATCCAGTGACGAGCGATGGATGATATCGCGGAGCGAAGCTGAATGAAGTGGGAAATCGTCATCGGGCTGGAAACTCACGCGCAGCTCAACACGCGCTCGAAGATGTTCTCCGGCGCGGCGACGGCGTTCGGGGCCGCGCCGAACACGCAGGCTTGCGCCGTGGACATCGCGCTGCCGGGCGTCCTGCCGGTGGCAAATCGCGACGCGGTGGCGAAAGCGGTGCGTTTCGGGCTGGCGATCGGCGCGAACATCAACCGCCGCTCGATCTTCGCGCGCAAGAATTATTTCTATCCCGACCTCCCCAAGGGCTACCAGATCAGCCAATATGAATATCCGATCGTGCACGGCGGCACGATCGGCATTTACGTGGACGGCAGGGAGAGGTCGATCCGGCTCACGCGCGCGCACCTGGAGGAGGACGCCGGCAAGTCGCTGCACGAGAGCTTCCGCGATCTCACCGGCATCGATCTCAACCGCGCGGGCACGCCGCTGCTCGAAATCGTTTCCGAGCCCGACCTGCGCTCGGCGCAGGAGGCGGTCGCCTACGCGAAAGCGCTGCACGCGCTGGTGCGCTGGATCGACATCTGCGACGGCAACATGCAGGAAGGGTCGTTCCGCTGCGACGCCAACGTCTCGGTGCGGCCGGCGGGATCGCACCAGCTCGGCACGCGCTGCGAGATCAAGAACCTCAATTCGTTCCGCTTCCTCGAGCGCGCGATCGAGTTCGAGGCGAAGCGGCAGATCGAGATCCTCGAGGACGGCGGCAGAATTGAGCAGGAGACGCGGCTCTACGACGCGGACAGGGACGAGACGCGTTCCATGCGCACCAAGGAGGACGCGCACGACTACCGTTATTTCCCCGACCCGGATCTGCTGCCCCTGGAGATTTCGGAAAATTGGATTCGCGAGATCAGGGGTTCGATCACTTCACTCCCGGAGACGCGGAGGGCCGAGTTCCTTGCCATGGGCCTCACTCCACCCCAGGCGAGCCTCCTCACATCCAGCCGCGAATCGGCCGAGTTTGCCGCGCGCGCGTTCGCCGGGTCCTCGAACCGCGCCACGCTCGCGAACCTGATCACCGGACCGCTCAGCGAGAAGCTGAACGAGCAGAATCTGGATATCGCGCAGAGCCGTATCCCGCCGGAGCAGCTTCAAGCCTTGGCAAGGCGCATGTCCGACGGAACGCTCTCGAGCAAGATGGCGAAGGAAGTGTTCGATGCGATGTGGGCCGGCGAAGGCAGTCCCGACACTATCATCGCAAAGCGCGGCCTGAAGCAGATCTCGGATAGCGGCGAGCTGGAGAGATTCTGCGACCAGGTGATCGCCGCAAACGCCAAGCAGGTCGAGGACTACAAGGGGGGCAAGGAAAGAGCGTTCAACGCGCTGGTGGGGCAGGTGATGAAGCTCACCCGGGGCAAGGCCAACCCTCAGCAGGTGAGCGAGATCCTGAAGCGGAAGCTGGGGGGCCGTTAGGTCGACCTCGTCGCTCCCGCGGAGGCGGGAGTCCAGAGAAGCTGCGCTCATTCCTGTAGGAAATTTTCTAGATTCCCGCCTCCGCGGGAATGACGACCGTCCCGCCTCCGCGGGAATGACGACCGTCCCGCCTCCGCGGGAATGACGACCGTCCCGCCTCCGCGGGAATGACGACCGTCCCGCCTCCGCG
>JBOIEM010000091.1:0-14756 GCA_050741115.1 Burkholderiales bacterium | reverse complement strand
TCCGCGCCCAGGTCGACGCGTCCCGAGCCGGTCAGAAACACGACGGGGCTTACGATGGGGCCCAGGTCAGCGGGCATCCGCAGCCGCCTCGTAGAACGCGAAGGAGCCGTAGCCGACCACGCGGCTCTTGTCGCCCGCGGTGTCGCCGGAATTGCGGAGATCGATCAACTCGGGCTTCAGCCCGCGCCGGCGCGCAACGCAGGTGAGTCCCATCACCGGTGTCGCCCCGCACGCCTGCTCGTGCGAAATGTCCGCGGCGAGCCCGAGGATGGCCTTGGCCGTCGCGCGGTCAACGGCCTGGGCATCGGCGTAGGAAAGATAGTGGGAGAGGTCCGAGCTCACCACGATCAGCGTCTCGGCACCGCCCCACAGGGCATCCAGCACTTCTGCGACCTCCTCCGCGCCGCAATCCCCCACCGCGAGCGGCACCAGCCTGAATTTCTCGATCGCCGTTTGCAGGAACGGCACGTGCACTTCCAGCGAGTGCTCGAGCGCGTGCGCCTGCGCGCTGACCACCACCTGGGTTAGGCCGCGCAGCGCCTCGACCGCATCCGGGTCGATCTCGACCGTGCCGAGTGGCGTCGCGAACGCGCCGCATCCCGGAAGCGCGAGCCCGCGCACCGCGACGCGATGCGTGGGGCCGAGCAGCACGACGCGCGTGATGCTCCTTCGAGCGGGAGCGAGCAGGGTGTAAACGCTGGCGGCGACCGGCCCGGAATAGATGTAGCCCGCATGCGGCGCGATGATGGCTTTTGGCACGGCGCGCTCGGGGGCATCGTGCGCGGCGGCACCCAGCAGGCCGGTCAGGGCCTGCGCCAGCTCGCGGCTTTCGCCGGGATAGAACATGCCGGCGACCGCCGGCGCGCGCACCGATGGGAATGACTGCGACATCTTTGAAAAGATTATGCGCCCAGCGGCTCGTTTTTCAAGTGCGGATGGCGCAACACTGTTGCTGATAAAATCCCTGCATTTACAGCGCCCTCGACGCGTCTTGTCCAAAGCTTACGCACTCGTTCCGGCCGCCGGCTCGGGCTCCCGCCTTGGCGCGGCATTGCCGAAGCAGTACCTCATGGTCGCCGGACGGCCGCTCCTCTACCACTCGCTCCTCGCGCTCGCGCGGCACCCGCGCATCGAGCAGGTATTCGTCGTGCTCGCACAAGGCGATGATCAGTTCCGGCGCCACGACTGGCGCGAGCTCGGTGCGCGGGTTGAGCCGCTCTATTGCGGCGGCGAGACGCGCGCGGCCAGCGTCTTCAACGGCCTGCTCGCCGCGCGCGATTCTATCGCGGCGTCGGACTGGGTCCTGGTGCACGATGCCGCGCGACCGTGCCTCGGGAGCGAGGAGCTCGACCGCCTGTTCGGAGAGCTCGAGGCGGACGACACCGGGGGCCTGCTCGCGGTGCCGGTCGCGGATACGCTCAAGCGGGGCAACCGCGACGCGCGCGTGGCGGCGACCGAACCGCGCGACAATCTGTGGCTCGCGCAGACGCCGCAGATGTTCCGTTACCGGGTGCTGCTCGAGGCGCTGCGCGCGGCGGATCCCGCGGCGGTGACCGACGAAGCACGCGCGATCGAGGGCCTGGGCCTGAAGCCGAAGCTCGTCATGGGCGACACGCGCAACATCAAGGTGACCTTCCCCGAGGACCTTGCGCTGGCCGAGCTGATTTTGGGGAGCCGCGGAGGCGAATCCGCCCGGCCGCGTCGGAAAACAAGGGCGGCAACGCAATCGCCGGAGCGCCACGGTGTCGCGAGGAACAAGCCAAAGCCGAGGATGGGGAGAAGATGAGGATCGGGCAGGGATTCGACGCGCACGCGCTGGTGGCGGGCCGCAGGCTCATCGTCGGGGGGGTGGCGATTCCTCACGAAAAAGGGCTCGCGGGGCATTCCGACGCCGACGTGCTGATCCATGCGGTGTGCGACGCGCTGCTGGGCGCCGCTGCGCTGGGCGATATCGGGAGTCATTTCCCCGACACGGACGCCCGCTACCAGGGCATCGACAGCCGCAAGCTGCTGCGCGAGGTCGCACGATTGCTGAAGGAGCGCGGCCTGAAGGCCGCCAACGTGGATGCCACGATCATCGCCCAGGCGCCGCGGATGGCGCCGCACATTCCCGCGATGCGCGCCAACCTCGCGGCCGATCTCGGCATCTCCCCGGACGCCGTCAACGTGAAGGCGAAGACCACCGAGAAGCTCGGCTTCGTCGGCCGGGGCGAAGGCATCGCCGCGGAAGCGGTCGCCTTGTTGAGTGACCAGTGACCAGTGACCAGTGACCAGTGACCAGTGGACCCGTGACGGGTGACACCGCGCGGGTGTTTTTCGGCGTGTGGCCTGCGCCCGAGGTGCAGCGAGCGCTGGAGGAAATCGCACGCCGTGCCCTGAGCGAATGCGGCGGCAGGGCGGTTGCGCTCCGCAACATCCATCTTACGCTGGTGTTTCTCGGCGATCTTCCGCGCGATCGACTCGCCACGCTGGAAACCCTCGCGTCCACGGTGCAGGGCCGTCGTTTCAACCTGACCGTGGACCGCCTCGAATACTGGCGGCACAACCGCATTCTGTGGGCCGGCGCCAGCGCCTGCCCGGAGGCGCTGCACGCGCTGGTCGCGCGGTTGCAGGACGCCGTAGCGGGGGCGGATTTCCGTTTCGACCGGCGGCCGTACGTCCCGCACGTCACCTTGCTGCGAAATGCCCGGCGTGCGCCGGAGTTTGACCGTTGCCCCGCGGTCGAGTGGCCGGTGGACGGCTTCGCGCTGGTGGAGTCGGCGCCGCGCGAGCGCGGCCGCGCGTACCAGATCCTGCGCAGCTGGCCATTCGACGGGTGAGCGGAGCGACCGCGCGCAAGGGGGAAGGTAGAATCAGCGAAGGGAGCGATAACGACCATGCAGTGGAAATTCGAGCTGTTGATGAAGCCCTCGTCCATTCCCCTGACGGAGGGGCCGGTATGGGATGGCGAGCACCTCTACTTCACGCACATCCGGGCGAGCCGCATCCTGCGCTACGACCCGAAGAGCGGCGCGATCACCGAGTGGCGCAAGAACACCAATCGCACCAACGGCCTCGCGTTCGACGCCCAGGGCCGTCTTTTCGGCTGCTGCTCGGGCGGGCGCTCGATACTGCGATTCGAACCGGACGGCCGCAACGTGACCGTCGCCGAACGCGTGGACGGCAAGAGGCTCAACACGCCGAACGACCTCGCGATCGATCGCAAGGGGCGCATCTGGTTCACCAACCCGGTGAACGAAGGCAACTGGGACAAGACCGAGATCAAGGAGCTCGACCACCAGTCGGTGCTCCGCGCCGATCCGCAGAAGGACGGCAGCTACACGGTGACGCGCGTCACGTTCGACACCACGCAGCCGAACGGCATCCTGGTATCGCAGGACCAAGGCACGCTCTACGTCGCCGAGAGCAGCTACACGCGGGGCGTTGCGCGAGAGCTCCGCGCCTACCCGATCCGCGAGGACGGCAGCCTCGGCGCCTATCGAACGCTCCACACCTGGGGGGAGGACGCGCGGGAAGTGCATCGCGGCATCGACGGCATGTGCCTCGACCGCGACGGCAATATCGTCGCGACCAACGGCTGGGAGCTGAGCGGCCCGGGGGGGATGATCACCGTGTTTTCACCGACCGGGCGAGTGCAGGAGTCGCACCCGGTCCCGGCAAATCGCCCAACCAACTGCTGCTTCGGCGGCCCGGACCTGACCACGCTCTTCGTCACATCCGTGGAGGGGCACTTCTTCGAGGCCCAGACCGACCGGGTCGGTTGGGCCATTTATCCCTAAATAGGAAGCTCCACGCGGGCGCGCAGGCCGCCGCCTTCGCGCGCGAGCAGCTGCACGCTGCCGCCGTGCAACCGCGCGATGCGGTCCACAATCGCGAGCCCGAGCCCCGTGCCGCTCGAGGAGCGCGCCCGGTCGAGGCGCGTGAACGGCTGCAGCATGCGCTCGGACTCGCCCGGTGGTATGCCCGGACCCCGGTCCAGCACCTCGATGACGGCGTGGCCGTTCTCCGGTCGCGTTGCCACCTCGACCGCGGGGCCGCCGTGGCGCAGCGCGTTGTCCACCAGGTTGGCGATGAGCCTCCGCATCGCGGAGGGCCGCAGCGCGAGCGGCGGCAACGCTTCGAGCCGGGCCGAAACCGCCCGGCCCGCGCGCGCATAGCTTTCGCAGACTTCGCGTGCGATGGCGTTGAGATCGCCTTCCGGCACCGCCGCTTCGCCTTCCGCGAGCCGGGCGAAATCGAGGAACTGGCCGATCGCCGCGTCGATGTCCGCGACGTCCTGCTCCAGTCCGGCCTTGAGCGCGGCATCGCCCATTCCGTCCAGCATTTCCAGCCCCAGCCGGATGCGCGAGAGCGGCGTGCGGAGGTCGTGCGATACGCCTGCGAGCAGCAGCGCCCGCTCCTCATCCAGGCGCTTCAGGTCCGCCGCCATCGTATTGAACGCGTGCGCGAGCGTGCGGATTTCCGCTGGGCCGGTCTCGGCGATGGGCGACGGCGTGCGCCCGCGGCCGATTTCCGCCGCCGCGCCGGCGAGCTCGCGCAACGGGCGGTTGATGCGCGCGACGATCAGGTAGGCGCCGAGCAGGGCGAGCGCCAGCACCAGCGCGCCCCACCCGATCCAGCGCAGGGGATCGGCGCGCTCGAGCCGCGAACGCGGCATGTACACCCAGTACTCGTCCTCGTCGATGCGGAAGCTCACCCACGCGCCGCGGACCCCGTTGCGGCTCAAGGCGAGCCGCGTCTGCGCGCCGAGCTGCCGCCTCACTTCGCCCTCCACCAGGCGCAGGAACGGCCGGTCGGGCAGCGGGGCCATGCGCTCACCCCGCTCGCTGCGGTAGACCTGGATGCCTTCCTCCTGGGACAGCTCGCCGAGCAGCTCCAGCCGCTTCGAGGGTTGCGCCGTGACGAGCGCCGCGCGGGTGAGGTTGACCACGCTCGCGATCTGCTGCGCGACCTGGCGTGCGCGCGGCTCGCGCTCGCTCACCCGGAAGATCTGCAGCCACGCGAGGTGGGCGATGGCGAGCAGCAGGGCAATCAGCAGCACGCTGCGCCACAGCAGGGTGCGGGGGAACAAGGTCATAGTGAGTGGTGATTAAAAACGGAGAAGCCGATTCCCGGTCTGGTCCACGCACTACTCACTACTCACGCCCTTCCCGTCGGAAATGAAGACGTAGCCGAAGCCCCATACCGTCTGGATGTAGGCGGGCTTGGACGGGTCCGGCTCGATCAGCTTGCGCAGCCGCGAGACCTGCACGTCGATCGAGCGGTCGAACGCCCCGAACTCGCGCCCCCGCGCGAGCTCCATCAGCTTGTCACGCGAGAGGGGCGAGCCGGGATGCTGCACCAGCACCTTCAGCAGCGCGAACTCGCCGGTAGTGAGCGCGACGTCCTGCCCGTTCTTCGTCAGGTTCCGCGTCGCGAGATTGAATCGGAACGCGCCGAACTCGACCACCTGCGGCTCCGTGGCGGGAGCGCCGGGCGGGCCGGGGAGCGGGCGCCGCCTCAGCACCGCCTGGATGCGCGCGACCAGCTCGCGCGGGTTGAACGGCTTGGGAAGGTAGTCATCCGCGCCCACCTCGAGCCCGACGATGCGATCCACGTCATCGCCCTTGGCGGTCAGCATGATGATCGGCATGTTCTCCCCGGCCCCGCGCAGCCTGCGGCAGATCGACAGGCCGTCCTCGCCGGGCAGCATGAGATCGAGGATCATGAGGTCGTAGCGCTCCCGCGTGAGCTGCCGGTTCATCTCGGCCGCGTCGTGCACCACGCGCACGGCGTAGCCCTGCCCGGTGAGGTAGCGGTTGAGCAGGTCCCGCAACCGCGCGTCGTCGTCCACCACGATGATCTTCATCCTGGGCTCGGCCATGAGGAATCCTAACGGCTCACGGGAGGGTTGGAAGAGCCTTTTGTAAGAGTTTGTTTCCCCGGCGAAACGGGTAACAGATTGTTACAGAAATCCGCCGGCCGGATACGAGTACCCCCCGCGGGGTGCGGTAATCTAGCAGCCGGAAGGGGTGAGGGGTTGACTGAACACGGAGACCGGATGGTGACGAGACGGCTTCTGGTGGTTGCTGCCATTGCGCTGCTCGCGCCGGCGGTTGCGGCCGCCCGCGATGCGCGGCCGGGCTTCGGCGCGCGGGTACAGGCATCGGAGGGACAACAAATGAAGAAGGGACCTGGGCAGCCCACGCGCGGCGATCACAAGAAGCGTCTAGAACCTGACAAGGGCCACAAGAGCCGGCTTACCGACGCGGAGCGGCAGGAACTGCACCGGGACGTGGATCGCGCCGGCCGTGAAATCTACCGGAAATAGGGGGTCGACATGAAAACGAACTTGATATTCGCGGCGGCAATCGCAATGCTGGGCGCGCAGGCTGCTCCTGCGCTGGCAGGCGAGGGGTCGCGGGCCCAGGCGCACGGCGCTTCCTCGCATCCATCCCACGCGCAACAGCAGGGGCAGAACGGCCATCCGACGCGGGGGCCGGTGCGTACTGCCCCGGGCTCGGCCCACCCCGTTTTCGGCGGCCCGCGGCTGGAGCAGCGCCCCGACCCCAACCACCAGAACCCGTACCGCCCCATGTTCTCGCTCGATGCCACGAATCCCGGGGAGCAGCATCCGTACTTCCAGACCCGCAAGGATGGCTTCGGCTATCCGGCCGCGCGGCCTTCCCCCGTGTACCTGGGCAACGGTGTGTACGTCATTCCACGATAGACGCGAAGGACTCCCATGAACCGATTGCTGATTGCAACGGCGACGCTGGCCTTACTCACGACGGCGGCCATGCCGTCATCACTGGCATCGGAGGGCATTCCGGGCGCCACGGTGCGCTCCGACAGCGGCAAGTCTGCGGCCGACCGCAAGGCCCGTTTTGAGCAGTGGTGCAACGACAATCCTGAAAAGTGCCGCGAGGCGAAGGCGAAGGCGCAGCAGCGCCGGGAAGAGTGCAAGGCCGACCCCGAGAAATGCCGGGCCGAGATGCAGGCGCGGGCCGAGGAGCGCTTCAGGAAGGCGGATGCCAACGGGGACGGCCGGCTGACCCGCGAGGAAGCCCGGAAGGGCATGCCGCAGGTCGCCCGGGATTTCGACCGCATCGACGCCAACAAGGACGGCATGGTGACGAAGGAAGAGCTGGAGGCCGCGCGCAAGAAGGCCCGCGCGGACGCCCGCAAGGGCAAGGGCACCTGAAGGGGTCGACCCTATGAGCCTCTCGCGCCTTGGCGGTTCAATCCCCATCCTGATCCTTCTTGGTGGTATTGGCGGCTCCATTCTGTCTCCTGTCCAGGCGGCGGCGCTCGGCTTCGACAACGCCCGGCATCTCCTCAACCGCACGAGCTTCGCCGCCGGGCCGGCCGAAATCGAGGCATTCGCCGGCCTCACCCGCGAGCGGGCCGTGGACCGCCTGCTGTCGGGGACCGGCAAACCGGCCGTCACCGCGCCCCCCGCCTGGACCGGTGAGCCGTTCGAGTCGCTGCGCCGGTTCCGGGGCATGAGCGCGGAGGAGCGCAAGCTCGCGCAGCGCGAGATGTTCCGGAAGGCCTTCGAGCTGCGGTCGTGGTGGCTCACCGAGATGCTGGCGACGCCCTCTCCGCTCACCGAGAAGATGACGCTGTTCTGGCACAACCACTTCGTGTCGAGCCAGCAGAAAGTGCGCTCGCCGCAGCTGATGTACCGCCAGAACGTCCTGCTGCGGCGCCACGCGCTCGGCAACTTCGGCGCGCTGCTGCATGCCGTCGCGCGCGATCCCGCGATGGTGATCTACCTCGACAGCGCGTCCAACCGCAAGGGGCAGCCCAACGAGAACTTCGCCCGCGAGGTGATGGAGCTGTTCACGCTGGGGGAGGGCCACTACACCGAGCGCGACGTCAAGGAAGCGGCGCGGGCCTTCACCGGCTGGGGCGTCGATCCCGAGCGGGGGGAGTTCGTATTCCGCCCGCGCGCGCACGACGACGGCGTCAAGACCGTGCTCGGGCGCACCGGCAACCTCGACGGGGACGCGGTGCTCGGCATCCTCCTCGCGCAGCCGCAGACCGCCGAGCACATTGCCGCCAAGCTGTGGCGCGAATTCGTGTCGGCCGACCCCGATCCCGGGGCGGTCGGGCGCATCGCCCGCGCGCTGCGGGAGTCCGGCTACGAGATCCGGTCCGCCCTGCGCGCACTGCTCACCTCCGATGCCTTTTACGCGCCGGAGAACCGCGCCGCGCTGATCAAGTCCCCGGTCGACCTGCTGGTGGGGACGCTGCGGCAGTTCAGCTTCACGACCGGGGAACCGATGCCGTTCGTGCTCGGCGTCGCTGCTCTCGGGCAGAACCTGTTCGCTCCCCCCAACGTGAAAGGCTGGCCCGGCGGCGAGACCTGGATCAACTCGACGACGCTGCTCGCCCGCAAGGCGTTCCTCGACCGGCTGTTCCGGGTGGAGGAAATGAGGGCGATGGCGGCGGAGGGCGGGGGCGTCGAGCCGCCCGGGATGGCGGCGGGCATGCCCGAGGGGCGCCAGCGCTACCTGCAGGCGCTGCTCGACGTGCAGTTCGACGGCGCACGCTGGCTGTCGCAGTTCGACGGACGCCGTGAGCTGCTGCAGCGGGTGGTGCTCGCCTCGGCGCCGGTTTCCGAGCCGCCGCCGGGCGTGCAGGGAATGGAGCTGATCCGCCACCTGGTGCTCGATCCGGCCTACCAGCTGAAGTAAGGCAGAAGGCAGAAGGCAGAAATGAACAGGCGCGATTTCCTGAATGGCTTGGGGGCCGCTGCGGTGACGGCTTTCGCGCCGGGCGCCGCGTTCGCGCAACGGGCCGGCGCGAGCTACGAGCGGCTGCTGGTGCTGGTGGAGCTGAAGGGCGGCAACGACGGCCTGAATACCGTCGTGCCCTACGCCGACCCCGCCTACGCTCGACTGCGGCCGCGGCTCGCGGTGCCGCGCGACCAGGTGCTCCAGCTCGATCAGCAGACGGGATTCCATCCGGCCCTGGAACCGCTGATGGCCTCGTGGCAGGGCCGCGAGCTGGCGGTCGTGCAGGGCGTGGGTTATCCCGGCGCAAACCTGTCCCACTTCCGCTCGATCGACATCTGGGACACCGCATCGAACAGCAATGAATACCTGACGGACGGCTGGCTCGCCCGCGCGTTCGCCGCTGCGCCGGCCCCGGCCACCTTCGCCGCCGACGCCGTGGTGGTGGGTGGCGCCGAAATGGGGCCGCTGCGGGGCGGCGTGCGCGCGATCGCCCTCGCAAGCCCGGAGCAGTTCCTGCGCCAGGCCCGCTACGCGGCGCCCGCGGGGCAGGCGCGCAACGCCGCCCTCCAGCACATCCTCCGCGTCGAGGAGAACATCGCGCAGGCGGCCGCGCGGCTCAACGGCAATCGCGCTTTTGCCGCCGAGTTTCCGGCTCATCCGTTCGGCAATGCCGTGCGGACCGCGGCCCAGCTTGTCGCCGGCGAGGCGGGGATTGCCGCCGTCAAGATCGCGCTGGGCGGCTTCGATACCCACAGCGGTCAGCCGGGGCGCCACGCGCAGCTGCTCAAGGCGCTCGCGGAAGGCCTGGCGGCGTTGAAGCTTGCGCTCGTTGAGCTCGGCCGCTGGGATTCGACCCTGGTCATGACCTACTCCGAGTTCGGGCGCCGGCCCCGGGAAAACCTCTCCAGCGGAACCGACCACGGCACCGCCAGCGCCCACTTCCTGCTCGGGGGGCGGGTGAAGGGCGGACTGTATGGCTCGCCGCCCGCGCTCTCGCGCCTGGACGGCAACGGCAATCCCCAGTTCGCGGTGGATTTCCGCGATCTCTATGCCACCGTGCTGGAACGGTGGTGGGGCGTGGACCCCGCCCGCGCGCTGAAGGGCCGCTTCTCCCCGCTCGACGCCATTCGCGCCTGAGCGCCCCGGGCCGCGACGGCGATGACGGTGGCATCGCGTCGGCCGCCTGCTCGGGGGCCCGGCGCTCGGGCGCGCCGTTGCCTCGGGAGGAAGGGTCCAGATCGTGTCCGCGCCGCCGGCCGGCAATCTCGCGTCAGCGCCCCCAAACCGCTAAAATGCCGGCTCGCCGCCCGCTCGCTCGCGGGCGGCCTCAGTTTGCCGGTCCGGGACCCATAACAGGACAACATGGCCATGCTAGCCACGCGCATCCGCCAGAAGGACGGGACCTTCTATTTCGCGAGCTACCCGGCGAAGGACATCCTCGCCAAGGTGCGCTTCATCAGCCGCTTCTACGGCGAGGGGGAGCAGATCGTGCCGCAGGTGATCTCGCAGAGCGACGAGATCGCGCAGTTCATCGCCCGCATCGAGCACAGCGACGCGGCCTTCCAGCGCCAGCTCTCGCGGGCCAAGGTGCGGGCGCTCAAGAACTTCTACGAGATGGCGGTGAACCAGCCGCCGATCCCGGGCACCGTGCTGCTGTTCACCCACGAGAAGCTCGCCTACCAGCCGCTCGGCTCCGAGCAGTCCGTCGGCCACCTGCAGGACCCCACCTCCAAGTTCCTGATCATCGACGGCCAGCACCGCCTGGCGGCCCTGACTTTCTACCTGCGCGAGCGCCCCGGCGAGGGCAACAACATCCACGTGCCGTGCGTCATTTTCGACGGCCGCACCGAGGATTTCGCGGCGGAGATGTTCGTCATCATCAATTCCACGCCGACCCGCATCAACAAGAGCCACCTGGTGGACCTCTACGAACGGATCTCGTGGGCGGATCCCGACCGGCGGTTTGCCGCGCGCCTGGTCGACAAGCTCTATCGGGAGGGCGACAGCCCGCTCAGGTACCGCATCAACCGTCTCGGCGGCCGCAGCCAGCAGGAGAAATGGATACTGCAGGCGGAGCTGTTCAACGAGCTGCACCGCTGGGTGAGCGGGGAGTGGCGCAAGATCCAGCGCTCCGGACACGCCATGCGCGAAACCGACCGCTATTACGCCATCGTGCGCGACTTCCTCAAGGCCTGCCAAAAAGTATGGGGCACCGCCTGGGGGCACCCCAATTACATGGTGACCAAGCCGGTCACCCTCAAGGCAATGATCCGGGTGTGCGCCGATCTCGCGCGCAACGACGCCGACCCCGCCGAGGGCCGCCAGTTGCGGTGGGAAAAGCGGCTGGCGCCGTGGACCGAGCGGGCGCGCGAGTTTCGCGTCGAGGGCTTCTACGAGCGCTTTCCCGCGAAGGGCCAGATCGAGCGGGTCGCGCGCCTGCACCGCGACCTCGCCAAGATGGCCAGCATCGAGGTCCAGTCGCGCCAGCGCGCCAGCGCCTGAATCGATCTCATTCCTTGGGTTCCTGACGGACCGGCGCGAGCGGCGCCGCGCCGCGCAGCGCCTGCGTCAGCTCGGCGAGGATCGACACCGCGATCTCGGCGGGCGACACCGCGCCGATGGCGAGCCCGACCGGGGCGCGAATGCGACCGAGTTCAGCGTCACCGAAGCCTTGTTCCCTCAGACGTGTGAGCCGGGCGGCGTGCGTCTTGCGGCTGCCCAGCGCCCCGACATAGAACGCATCCGATCGCAGCGCCGCGGCGAGCGCGGGGTCGTCGAGCTTGGGGTCATGGGTCAACGCGATAACCGCGCTGCGGCGGTCGGGGGCAAAGGCGGCGAGCGCGGACTCGGGCCATTCGTGGCTCATCGCCACGTTCGGAAAGCGGGTCTCGGCGGCGAAGGCGCGGCGCGGGTCTATTACCGTGATGTCGTAGCCCGCGGCGGCGGCCATCGGGATCAGCGCCTGGGCGATGTGCACCGCGCCGACGAGCGCGAGCCGCGGCGGCTGCGCAAAGACGCGCAGGAAACAGCGCCGGCCGTCGCGGTCCACGACGCGGCTGCGATCCTCCGCCTGCGCGCGCGCGGCCTCGGCGACGAGGGCGGTGCGCAGCGCCACATCGCCGGCCGCTTCGCCCTCGGCGAAAAGGGTGCTGCGCCCGTCCGCGAGGTCGATCGCGATGACCGCAGGCTTCCGGGTTGCCCGAACGCGCCGCAGCGTGCCGAGCAGCTCGTCCTGTCCGGCCAGCGAATGGACGAAGATCTCCACCTTGCCGCCGCAGGCGAGACCGACGTCCCACGCCTGCTCGTCCGACACGCCGAACGCGAGCAGGCGCGCCGGTGCCCCCTTCAGAATCGCGCGGGCCTCGGAGATCACGGCGGACTCGACGCACCCGCCGGATACCGAGCCGACGAACTCGCCGGCGTCATCGGCGGCGAGCTGGCTGCCGGCGGGACGTGGGGAAGACCCCCATGTCGCCACGACCGTGGCAAGCGCGACCCGGCGTCCTTCCGCGCGCCACCGGGCGGCGGTGCCCAGGATCGCATCGGCGTCGTCGTGCGAGAACGGGGTGGCGGTCGGCGTCATCATAGTCCGCGGCCTCTGATGACACTCTAGCAAGTTTCAGGCGTTGTCGCGTCGGCCGCTTGCCCACCTCCGGGGTCACATCCCCCATCCCTCACTCCCGACCTCTCTCCCGAGGGGAGAGAGGAGGCTCGAGCCCCCTTCTCCTCTTGGGAGAAGGGCGGGGATGAGGGGATTGGGGCCCCTGTTCCGCCCTCCGGTGTGCTACTTCGCCGCGGTGACCATGATCTCCACCCGCGTGTCGGGGGTGGCGAGCCGCGCCTCGACGCAGGCCCGGACCGGCTTGTTGTCCGGATCCACCCACGCCTTCCATGCCGCGTCCATCTGATCCTTCTCGCGGATTTCGGGCAGCCAGACCTGCGCCCACAGCAGCTTGGACTTGTCGCTGCCGGCCGCGGCGAGCGCGGCGTCGATCTTCTTCAGGACTTCCTCGGTCTGCGCCTTGCAGGAAGCGCTCTTGTTGTCGGCGGTGGTGCCGGCGACATAGACCAGCCCGCCGTGCTCGACGGCGCGGCTCAACACCGGCCCGGGGTTGTGGCGCTTGATGCTCATCGGGTTTCTCCTTGGTAAAGTGGTCGCTCGACGTCCAAACATACAGGAGAATCGAGCCATGCCCAAGGTCCCGGTCGTCCCGTCGGACCTGCCGCTCGCGGGTATCCGCATCGCCGAGTTCTGCCACGTGGTGATGGGGCCGACGTGCGGGCTGGTGCTCGCCGACCTCGGCGCCGAGGTGATCAAGGTCGAGCCGCTCGAGGGCGATCACACGCGCAAGCTGGTCGCCTCCGGTGCGGGTTTTTTCCCGACCTACAACCGCAACAAGAAGAGCCTCGCCGTGGATTTGAAGACGCCGGAAGGCCGCGAGGCGGTGCTGAAGCTCGTCGCCAGCGCCGATGTCGTCACCGAGAACTTCAGGCCGGGCGCCATGGAGAAGCTCGGCCTCGGCTACGACGCCCTGCGGAAGCTCAAGCCGGACCTCATATACTGCTCGATGAAAGGCTTCCTGGCCGGCCCCTACCAGCATCGCACCGGCCTCGACGAAGTGGTGCAGATGATGGGCGGCCTCGCCTACATGACGGGCGGGCGCCACGGGCCACTGCGCGCGGGTGCCTCGGTCAACGACGTGATGGGCGGCATGTTCGGAGCGATCGCGATACTCGCCGCGCTGCACCAGTGGGCCCGCACGGGCAGGGGGCAGCACGTGCACAGCGCGCTGTTCGAGAACAACGCGTTCCTCGTGGCGCAGCACATGATGGAGGGCCTGGCGACCGGCAAGCCCGTGCCCCCGATGCCCGACCGGGTGCGCGCCTGGGCGATCTACGACAATTTCAGGACCAAGGAAGGCGAGCTCGTATTCGTGGGCGTGGTGACCGATACGCAGTGGAAGATCTTTTGCGAGGCGTTCGGGCTCGCCGACTTGCTGGCCGATCCGGCGCTGAAGACCAATCCGCAGCGAGTGGAGGCGCGGGCGCGCATCCTGCCGGTGGTGACGGCGATCTTCGAGCGCATGAGCAAGCGCGAATTGATGGACCGGTGCGAGGCGCTGGGCCTGCCGTTCGCGCCGATCGCGAAGCCCGAAGACCTGTTCGACGACCCGCACCTCAATGCATCAGGGGGCCTCACGCCGGTCACGCTGCCCGATGGAACGAAGACGCGGGTGCCGAACCTGCCGATCGAGATGGACGGCATGCGCTTCGGGACGCGGCTCGACCTGCCGCGGGTCGGCGAGCATACGCGCGAAGTGCTGGCGAGCCTGGGTTACCGCCCGGAAGAGGTCGGCGCGCTCGTCTCCCGGCGCATCGTTCATGCCGGGTGAGGTCCGCCCGGATCGCCCCCGCCGCGCGCTAGAAGTAACCGTACCAGAAAAAACGCCCGAGGAAGACGAGGCCGGACGCCATCAGGGCATAGATGACGTAGTCGGGAAGGTTGGTGGCGCGGCCGTGGACGATGCGCGCCTCGTTCCATCGCTTGCCGAGGAAGACCGCGGCCACGATGACGGGCAGCGCGATGAGGGGGTACTGGACGCTCACGTTCCAGAGATTGCCGGCCATGGTCTCGATCCAGCCCTCGTCCCGGAACAGGTGGTAGGAAAACCCCCCGATCCCGAACAGCACGAGAACGATGACCAGGAAGGATTCGGCGTATTCGAGGGACCGGTTCACGCGGTGGTTCTCCTGCGAGGCGCCATGGCTATCGGGGCGCGGCCGTCATTGTAGCAGCGGGCGCGCTTCGCGGGCGCTACAGGCTGTCGCATACCGCCTCCGTGATGATGCCGGTCGTCGCCTCGCCGCCGAGGTCGGGGGTGTGGATGCGCTTTCCCGTCACGGTTTCGACCGCGCGCATGAGGCGCCGCGCGGCGTCCTTCTCGCCGAGGTGGTCGAGCATCATCGACGCGGTCCAGAAGGTGGCGATGGGGTTGGCGACGCCCTTGCCCGCGATGTCGAACGCCGAGCCGT
>JBOIEM010000090.1:0-6712 GCA_050741115.1 Burkholderiales bacterium | reverse complement strand
GAGCTGATCGCGCTCGCCAGCAAGCCGGGATCGAGGATCTCCTACGGCTCTCCCGGCGTCGGCAACACCATTCATCTGGCGAGCGAGCTGTTCAACGTCCGCGCCGGAACCCGCATGGTTCACGTGCCGTACAAGGGGGCCGGTCCCGCCCTCTCCGCGCTGCTCGCCGGGGAAATCCAGGTCATGTTCGCAACCGCACCGCTGTCGCTGCCGCACATCCGCTCGGGCAAGCTGCGCGCCATTGCCTACAATTCCGTGCGGCGCGCGTCGTTCCTGCCCGATGATCGGGCTGGAGCCCATCGGCACCACGCCGGAAGCTTTCCGGAAGCTGGTCGTGTCCAATATCAAGCGCTTCGCCGAGCTGGTGCGGCTCGCCGGCGTCCAACCTGAGTAATGAGTGATGCATCCACAAAAAATCGAGGAGACAACATGAGGCCCCGTTATCTTGTTGCAGCGGCTGTTGCGTTGACTGCGCTGGCCACCGCAGGCATGGCACATGCGCAGAATTATCCGACCCGGCCGGTGCGGGTCGTCATCCCGTTCCCGCCGGGCGGCAACGTGGACGTCTTCGGGCGCGTCCTGTGGCCGCAGGTGGAGAAGGAGCTGGGTCAGACCGTCGTGATCGACAATCGCGGCGGCGCCAATGGCATACTGGGTTCGCATATCGTCGCGAACGCGACCCCCGACGGTTACACGCTGCTGAACGTTTCGTTTTCCTTCGCGGTCAACCCGGCCATCGTCAGGAAAATGCCGTTCGACGTGGTGAAGGACTTCGCCCCGGTCACCGACGTCGCCCTCGGCACCGGCTACCTGATGGTGGCCCACTCCGGTTTCGCGCCAAAGACGGTGAAGGAGCTGATCGCGCTGGCGAAGCAGCAGCCCGGGAAGGTCCGCTACAGCTCCGCGGGAGTGGCCAATGGACAGCACCTGGCGGGCGAGCTTTTCGCCACGAAAGCGGGCATCGAGATGCTGCACGTTCCGTACAAGGGCGGTGGACCGGCGGTAACCGCGGTTATCGGGGGCGAGGTTCAATTGCATTTCCCGGCGCCGGCGGTCGGCATCCCGCACGTCAAGGCGGGGCGGCTAAAGGGGCTGGGCTTCACCGGTGCCAAGCGCCTTACGGCGCTGCCGGATGTGCCCACCGTGGGCGAGGCTATCCCCGGATTCCTCGCGGACGCCGGCTGGCACGGCGTGTTTGCGCCGGCGAAGACCCCGCCCGCGATCGTGAAGAAGGTGCAGGAAGCGGTTCGCGCGGCGTTGCAGGTGCCCCACGTGCGCGATCATTTCCTGAACAACGGCTATGAGCCCCAGGGCCACACGCCCGCCGAGTGGGCGAAGCTGTTCCAGGCGGATCTCAAGCGCTACGCGGAGATCACGCGCATCGCGAAGATCGAGCCGCAGTGACACGCCCGTCGATAGCGCCGCAAGAGGGGAGGGACCGTGGAGAAGCGTGTCGTGCATACGCCCAAGGTTCCGCCGGCGAGGGTGCCGCTCTCGCAGGCGATCAAGGTGGGCGACTGGGTGTTCGCCTCGGGCCAGCTCGGGATGGACTCGCGGACCGGCCGGCTCGCCGAGGGCGGAATCCGCGCCGAGACGCGGCAGGTGTGCGAGAACCTCAAGGCGGTGCTGGAGGCGGCCGGCTCCTCGCTCGCCAAGGTGGTGAAGGTGACGATCTACCTGGCCGACCTCGGCGAGCTCATGGCGATGAACGAGGTCTTCAGCACCTACTTTCCGACCGATCCTCCCGCGCGGACGACGTTCCAGGCGGCGGGCCTGGTGGCGGGAGCGCGAGTCGAGATCGAGGCGATCGCAACCACCTAGCAGGTGGTTGAAAAGCCGTCGTCGCTCCCGCGAAGGCGGGAGTCGAGGCACCGTCGCCGGATTATCGAATCTCCCGGTGGACGAACTCGATGATCTTGTCGATGGCCGAGAGGCTGGCAGTCGAGGTCGGATCGTTGGTGATGAAGGCTTCGCCCACGCCTTCGAACAGATGCAGCTCCACCCGCCCGCCCGCCTTGCGGTAGCTCGCGATGAAGCGGTCGCGGTTGGGCGCGGGATGCGCGACATCGGCGGTGCCCTGCAGATACAGCACGGGCGGCATCGGGATCTTTTCGCCGCGCTCCAGCGCGAGAGTCGGATTGCCCTCGGCCATGGCGGCTTCGTCCAGCCAGTAGCGGTTGTGGCAGCTGATCCAGTTGTCCGCCTGCTTCTTGAGGGCCCCGCCCTGCATTTCCCTGGCGTAGCGATAGCGGCCCAGCGGGTCGATCACGGGCCAGCAGAGGACTACGGCGCGGACCGTGGCATCCACCGCTGCCTTGGCGGAAAGCGGCAACGCCGCATACCTGGGGTCATGCGGCCGCATCGCCGCCAGCATCGCCTGGTGGCCGCCGCTCGACACGCCGAGGATGCCGACCAGGTCGGGCCGGGTGTAGAGCTCCCTTGCCGTGGCCTTGCACCAGCGGATTGCGTAGTTGACGTCAGCGAGCGAGGCCGGGTAGCCGGCTTCGGGTGGCATCCGGAAATCCAGGGACACCACCACCACGCCGCTTTTGGCGAGCAGCTCGTCGGTTCCCGCGTCGCTCGTGCGGTCCTTGCTGCACCACGCGCCGCCGTGCACGTCCACGATGAGCGGAAACGGTCCCGTTCCGCGCGGCCTGTAGATGCGCGCGAGCAGCGGCTTGTCCCCGTGGCGGAGGTATTCGACGTCTTCCACCGTGATGTCGTAGCGGGTCAGAGTTTCGCTAGTCATGGCACCCTCCATATCGTTGCTGGATTCCCGCCTTCGCGGGAATGACGACGTTCCGGATGGCTCAATGCTTGAGCTCCTTCGGCGCTCCCGGCTGCTTGAGCGGGTGCGATTGGTCGAACGCCTCGAGCTTCATGCACTCGTTGAAGACCCGCATCACCGTGGGCACTGGCGTGGTGTCGCAGTTGAAGAAACGGGCCCCGAACACCTGGGTCGCCACGCAAATGTCGGCGAGGGTGGGCGCGTCGCCGTGGCAGAAGCGTCCGGTCTCCTTTTCCTTCGCGAGGTGCGCTTCGACCGCCTTCAACGCTTCCATGATCCAATGCTGGCACCAGCGGGTGCGGGATGCTTCGTCGATCTTGAATTCCTTCTCGAGGTAGTTGCGGACGCGCGGGACGATCAGGGGATGGCCGTCGCAGGCGACAATCTGCGCGAGCCCGCGCGCGCGCGCGCGTCCCTTCGGGTCCCTCGGCAGCAGCGGAGGCTGCGGGTGGGTCTCGTCCAAATACTCGATGATCGCCATCGACTCGAACAGCGGCGTGCCGCCGTCATCCGTGACGAGCGAGGGCACGACCGCCAGCGGATTGACGGCGCGGTACTCGGGCTTCAACTGCTCGCCCTGCATGAGGTTGACGGAGAGTTCCTCCGCCTTGACGCCCTTCAGCGCGAGCGCGATGCGCACGCGGCAGGCGGCGAGGGAGCGCCAGAAGCCGTAGTATTTCATTGCTCCTCCTGGGGAATGATGGGCAGCAGTATATACGACTCGTATTGCGGCCCCGCGTGCAGCGTGACATCGCCGCCGGAGACCGATGCCGGCCGGTCGCGGGGATCGTCGTGCAGGAACGGGCCGCAGCCGAGCAGCTCGTTCTTGAAGTTGGAGAGCCGTGCACCGGTCGTTTTCTGCCACTCGTAATCGCGCCCGCGGACGGTGAGCGCGATGCGGTGGCCCGCCGGCACCACGATCGAGGTCGGCCAGATCTCGACGTCGAGCGCGGCCACCTCGCCCGGCTTGAGCGGCCGCTTCTCGTCATGGGTGTGATAGGGGCGGTACGGAGTGGAGAGCTTCGGATCGAGCTTGCGGTGCGAGGCGCGCAGCCACCCCTGCGCGATCGGCGTGTGCGGATCGATCGCTCCCATGAACACGACCTCCCGCAGGTCGGGCGTGAACACCCGGAACACCAGGAACAGATCGGCGTCGGTCGTGGAGGAGGAGACGAAGAGCTTCGCCGCGAGCGGCCCGGTGATCTCGGTCTCCTGGTCCAGCGGCGCTGATATGAAAGTCACGCCCTCTCCCAGCCCGCGATAGGCGACGCTACCCGCCACGCTCGCCGGTGCGCGCTCCAGTCCGTGCGATGCTGCATGGAGGTAGAACTTCGTCCACTGCGTGCGCGCGATCGGCCATTCGTTCTCGTGGCGCTCGACGAAGCGATCGACGTGCCGCACCTGGAGCTGCGCTCGCGGCTGCCGGTCCCAGCCGTTCTTTTCGCCTTTCAGGAAATAGTCGAAGAAGCGCTTCTGCAGCAGGCGCCCATAGTCGGTGTAGAAGTGGGTCCAGTGCTCGATGCCGTGCGCTTCCAGCCATTTCTCCTTCGCGGCGGCGCGCACGAAGCCCTCGAAGTTACCGCGCGGGTGCAGGCCCTGGCCGCCCCAGTTCGCGGCCGAAAGGAACGGGGTGATGACTTTTTCCCAGATCGGCGAGCGGGCGCGGTGGTAGGCGTCGTCGAGCGGGTGCGCCAGGATCTCGTCGCCGAAGTCGCAGCGATTCTTCGCCAGCTCGGCGTCGGATAGCGTCTCGTCGCCGCACACCGGCTCGCCCGTTGCGCGCGATCGCGGCCCGCGCGCACCCAGCCCGTACTGGACCGATTTCACCTGCAGGTCGTACCAGTTGGCCCAGAAGGTGGAGAGGATGCCGCCGTGGTGAGTCATGTCGCGGTACCAATCGGCCGACCCTTCCCAGATGCACATCGCCGCGAGGTGCGGCGGCTGCAGCGTCGCAACGTGCCACTGGTTCATGCCGTAGTAGGAGATGCCGTTCAGCCCCACCTTGCCGCTCGACCACGGCTGGCGCGCCGTCCACTTCGATGCACGCGTAGAGGTCCTTCGCCTCGCGGGCCGACCACAGGTCGAGAAACCCCGGCGAGCGGCCGGCGCCGCGCGAGTCCACGCGCACGCATGCGTAGCCGTGGGGCACCCATTTCTCGGGATCCACGACCTCCCAGCTCTGATAGAGATTGCTCGAGCCGTCAGCGACGTCGGGATGCTCGGCGACCATGCGCTGCCAGGCGCTGGGATAGCCGTCCTGGAAGGCGAGGCCCTTGGCATAGGGGCCGTACGTGAGGATGACGGGAAAGCGGCTGCCACGCGGGGGGCGGAACACGTCGGCGCGCAGCACGAGCCCGTCATCCATCCGGATCGGGACGTCCCAGTCGATTCTCATCCCGTCACGGACTTCCGACTTGGCCACCCGTCACCAGTCACGCGTCACCAGTCATGCATTTGACTGAAGGTCAGATGCCATGTCAACTTGAGCGAGCTGAAACGGAGGGGCGCATGAAGATCGGAATCGCAGGCACCGGCCGCATGGGAGAAGCCATCGGGTTCAGGCTCATCGATCTCGGCCACGAGCTTGCGGTGTGGAACCGCACGGCGGACAAGACAAAGGCTCTGGCCGGCGCCGGGGCCAGGGTCGCGGCGTCGCCCATGGCGCTCGCGAGCGAAGTCGATGTCGTCATCACCATCCTCACCGACGACAGTGCGATCGACGCGCTCTACCACGGCCGTCAGGGGTTGTTGTCGGGCAACGTGTCCGGGAAGCTCTTCATCGAGATGAGCACGGTGCGGCCGCAGGTCGAAGTCGCACTCGGGGTGAAAGTGGCGCAGAAGGGCGCGGCACTCGTCGAGTGTCCCGTCGGCGGGACCACCGGCCCGGCGCGGGAGGGGAAACTCTTCGGATTCGCCGGCGCGGCAGACGCGGACATGGCGCGCGCGCGCCCGCTCCTCGAAAGCCTGTGCCGGCGGCTGGAGCACGTCGGCCCGGTCGGGGCCGGCTCGCGCATGAAGCTGGCGATCAACCTGCCTCTTTTCGTCTACTGGCAGGCGTTGGGCGAGGCGCTGCTGCTCTGCCGCCCGCTCAACCTCGAGCCGGAGCGCCTGATGAGCATATTCGCCGACAGTTCCGGCGGCGCGAACGTGCTCAAGGTTCGCAGTGCGGTCATTGCCGCGCAATTGAGCGGCAGGGAGCCGGGCCCGGTGAACATGGCAGTGGAACTGGTATGCAAGGACCTGAGGACTATGATCGCGGAGGCGAAAGCGCTGGGCGGCACGCTCCCCGCGGCCGAGACCGCGCTCGAGTGCTTCGAGAAAGCCGCCCGGAGCGGTCTCGGAGCGAAAGATCAGACAGTGCTGCCGGCGAGCTGGGCGAGGCGAGCCGCGAAGTGAACCCTTGCCCGGTACCCGCTCACTCGCCCTTGATGCCGGCGACTTTGATCACCTCGAGCCACTTGTTCTGCTCGGACCGCATGAGCTTGCCGAACTCGGCCGGGCTCATCTTCACGATCGCGCCTCCCTGCTCTTCGAGCTTCTTCTCGAATCCCGGCAACGACAGCACTTCGGTGGTCCCGGCGTGGAAGCGCGCGATAATGTCCGCCGGCGTTTTCGGCGGCGCGAAGATGCCCCACCAGATGCTGGACTCGTAGCCGGGAACGGTCTCGGCGATTGTGGGCACATCCCGCAGCTTCGGATTGCGCTTCGCGCCCCCGGTCGCGATCAGCCGGATGCGCCCGCTCTGGACGTGGGGCAGGACGGTGACGAGCGAGCCGATCTGCAGCTGGGAATGGCCCGCGACGAGATCCGCCACCGCGGGGCCGCCGCCCTTGAATGGAACGTGCACCAGGTTGACGCCAGCCTTCAGCTTGAACAGCTCCGTGTTCATGTGCGGGAATCCACCGATGCCCGAGGACGCGTAGA
>JBOIEM010000089.1:0-23664 GCA_050741115.1 Burkholderiales bacterium | reverse complement strand
TCCGAAGACCGGCCCGGAGATGGTAAATCCCCTGGCGACCTCGCCCAGGCGGAAATCGAGGATGGTGGTAAAAGGCACCATCGCTCCGTCCATCACGCCGCGCTCGAGGCCCTGGTAGACCTCGGTGATGGGCGCCGCGATCGGGACGGCTCCCATGACCTGGAGCTGCTTCGCCTGTGCCGCGGACGGCGCGCGCACGCGCAATCCCTTCAGATCGTCCATCGAGCGGAACGCCTTGTCGCGCGACATCAGCCCGGCGTCCTCCGCGCCCCACAACGCGATGACCTTGGTACCTTCATACTCGGGCAGCAGGTAGGGGTCGAGGAGGTCCCACATCATGTTGGTGGCGGCGAGGCCGTCGGGCTTCAACCCCGGCAGCTCGATCATCTGCGTGCGCGGGAACGCGGGCGAGGTGTAGCCCGGTAGCGTGAACACCAGGTCCACCACGCCGTCCTGCGCCTGCCGGAACAGCTCTGGCGGCTTGCCCCCGAGCTGCATCGAGGGATAGAGCGTCACTTTCACCGCCCCGTTCGTCGCCGTGGCGACGTCGTTGGCCCATGGCACCAAGATCTCGCGATAGATCACGTGCACCGGCGGCACGAAAGTCGAGAGGCGCAGCTCCTGCGCCCGTGACGGATGAGCGACGCCGGCGAGCACGACCGACGCGAGCATGAGCGCAAGCGGAACGCGTGCAAATACTTTCACGGTGCCTCCTCCTGTCAGAGCCGGCCGCTGGGCGGGTCCGGCCGGTTCAACAATCGGGTGCCGCCGGGACGTCCGGCGGCAGGTTCGCCTCTACGCCGCCAGCGAGATGATCGCGTCCTCGTAGCGGCCCGCACCCATCTTGCCGTCTTCGAAGATCCTGTGCTCCGCGATCCAGCGCCGGGAGTCCTCGAACACCTCCCGGGTGTAGGGCTCGAACACGATGCGCTCGCCCGGCCCCCAGCGCCGCGTGTCCATCTGCTCGAGGAAGCGCCGCGGAAATTCCCGGCGGTAGAAATGGGTATAGAGCTCGGGGCGCAGGTCGATGTCGCGCTGGGCGCTGCGCAGGGCCCGGAAGTATTTCCTCACGTCCCCGGGATCGGGATCGCCAGTGATCATCGAGGCGATCATGAACGTGGTATCGATGACCTTGCGGAAGCCCAACTGCTCGACGAAGTAGTAGGGGCCGCTGAACAGCGCCGCCGCCGGCACCTTGCGATCGATGAGCTTCTCCAGCCGGCCGAAGAGGATGCCGTCGGCGAACGAAAGCTTGATCTCATCGGGCCTCAAGTACTGCTCGAGCGCCTGGAGGGTCGAGTAGTGGCTTCCGGACTGGTAGCCGACCGAGATCGGCACGCCGGCGAGGTCCTGCGGGGTGCGCACGCCGGAATCGGGGGGCACGAAGATTCCCGAGGGCGCGACGGAGTAGCAGTCCGCGTAGAGCTTGCCATGACCCGCCGAGGAGGCGACGTTGACGGTCCAGTGGCAGGCGCAGCTCACATTGGAAGCGCGGCCCTTCTCGATGTCCTGGTAGGCGCCGACCTTGTCGAGCGTGGCGTGGGTCTTCCCGAGATCCTCTCCGTCCCAATTGGAACGGAACTCGTAGTCGAGCCCCTCGGCCTTGAAATAGCCCTTCTCCTCGGCGACCCACTCCTGCAACCTGAAGTGCGGAGAAATGACGAACTTGCCCATGGCCTTCTCCTCATGCGCGGCGCGGCTGCCGGCGGGGAAAATGTAACCGCATCGCCCGCGGAAATCAAAGAGCACCGAACGCCTGCCCCCGGCTGTCCCGGCGGGTATGACGGAGTCGGATGCTGCACTGCAACGAGCCCGGGGTGCCGATCAGCCGCGGCGCGCGTAGAGCACCCGCGCCAGCGGTGACAGCGCGCCGAAGATACCGATGCTCGCAAACGCAAGCCCCCAGGCGAGCAGGCTGCGGTTGCCGCCCGCGACGTCGAGCACGGCGCCGAACACGAGGGGAGCGAAGAAGGCGGAGCTGAACCCCACGAAGGAATAGACCGCCATGGTCGCGCCGCGCTCGTCGGGGTGGGCGGCCGCCACCGCGCCGGAGGTGAGCGCGGCGGAATCGCCGAGCATCAGGCCGTAATGCAGGCACATGATAAGGAACACCAGCAGCCACGGCAGCGCGGCGGTATAGCCCAGCACGCAGGCGAGCAGCCCGGACGCGGTCATGAACGTGAAGATCACCCGTGTGCGGCCGAAGCGCAGCGCCAGCTCGTTGCCCGAGACGCTCATCACCGGGCCGAGCAGGTTAATGAAGGCGGCGAGCGTGGCGGCGCTCACCAGCATCGGCGCCTCCACTGGCTGCAGCGATCCCGTAAACACGAGAAAGGCCACCATCCACGAGCGCTGGCCGAACAGCTCGTAGTTATGCGCCGAATAGCCGAGGATGTAGGGTAGCGTCTTGCGGTTCCTCAATACCGGCCGGAAATCGAGCAGCGCCGGCGCCGGCTGGTCCGCCCCGCGCGTGCGCCCGCGGGGCATGGCGAGGTTGACGAGAACCGCAGCCGCGAGCGGTCCGGCCGCGCCCCAGGCGAATGCGGCTTGCCAGCCGTACGCCGCGCCGATCCAGCCGCAAACCAGGATCGAAAGCGTCGAGCCGATGCCGAAGCTCGCGGTGTAGAAGGCGACGGCGCGGGATTGTCCCGCGCCTTCGAGCTGGTCGACGAGCATCTTGAGACCCGGCATATAGCTTCCGCCCAGCCCGGCGCCGATCAGGAACTGGAAGAAGAGCGCGCTGGCGAGCCCGCCGGCGAACAGCATGAAGCCCGCTGCTCCGGCGCACGAAAGCAGGCAGGCAATGAGATAGACGCGGCGCGAGTCCACGCGGTCGGTGAGGCTCGTGAGGATGGGCGTCGCCATCACGAAGCCGGCGTAGTAGATGCCGCTCACCAGTCCCGCCTCGGAGTTGGTAAGCGCCCACTCGCGCTGGAGCGTCGGCAGCAGCGTGGTATAGGCCGCGAAGCCGGTCATGCTGGCGATCTCGGCGCCGCAGGTCAGCAGCGTCAGCTGGACCGGTGTGCGCCGGGTTGAGGATGCCGTTCCGGTCACTCGCCACCGGTCACGGGTCACGCTCCCGGGTCATATCGCGCCCGCTTTCTTGAGCAGTGCGGCGATCGCTTCAGCGATCCTGCGATAGCCCTTCGCGTTGGGATGGATGGGATCGGCCTTCAGCTCGAGCTGGTACATGACCTCGGTCACGACCTTCCCCTCGTACGGGATGTCGTACTCCTTCGCCAGTTCGTCGTAGAACGACGGAGCGCTGGTGATGAGCGAAGGTTTCGGCACCCCCACAAGGACGACCGCGATGCCGCGCGCCCTGATCGTCCTGATGATCTCGCCCAGGTTCTTCTTGACCTGGGCCTCGTCCACCCTGCGCAACATGTCGTTGCCGCCCAGGCACACGATCATGAGAGCCGGGCGGTGGGCTTCGATCACTTGTTCGATCCGCGTGAGCCCCTGCGCGGTGACTTCTCCCGGCACCCCGGCCCGCACCACCCTGCGGCCAATCAGCGCCCCCAGCACCGCGGGGTAGCTTTCGGATTCGGCCGCTCCCGTGCCGTAGGTGAGGCTGTCGCCAAACGCAACGATCACCTCGTCCGGCCCGAGCGCCGCGAGGCGCGGCACCTTTTCCCCGCAGCCGCCCAGGAGAAGTGCGATCAGCAGCGCCGCGGTAACTGCTTGGCTCGTGAGTCGCACAGTGAAACGAGGTCGAGTCACGAGTCACCGGTCACGAGTCACGCTCTTGTGGAAGCGCGCCGGATGAAATCGAGAGTCGCGCGCGCGCACTGATCGGCATCGCTCGCCGCGACGTGATAGGAATTGCCGGGCAGCACCAGCAGCTCCGAGCGCGGGATCATACGCTGCCACGCCCGCACTTCCTCGACCGACCCGAGAGCGCTGTCCTCGGTGGTGATGACGAGCGTGGGACACTTGATCCGCGGCAGCGCGTCGGTGATGTCCGCGACGGCGATCGTGGGAATGAAACCGACCTGGGTGGAAACGGCGGTGCGTCCCATGAACCGTATCCACCACTCGAGCCCTTCCGGCGGGAAGCGGCTGCCAAGCCGGCCCGTCATGGTCCGGCGCGCCCAGTGGCCGACGCCCTCGGTCTCGAACTCCTCGATCAGCTCGCGGCGCTGCCCCACCGCACGCTTCGGCACCGGCGTCCCGGCGACGGTCAGGGTCAGGAACCGCGCGGGATCGCGCGCTGCGAAATGGCGGGCGATGGTGCCGCCGATCTTTGCCGCCACTCCGTGGAAGCGCGCGACGCCCAGGGCATCCATCAGGGCGAGGTAGTCATCGCAGATCCGGTCGAGCGTCCACGGAAAATCGCGCGGCATCGGGGTCGAAGCGCCGAAGCCGCGCATGTCGGGGCGCACCACCCGGTAGTGGCGCGCGAGGTGCGGCACCCAGCCGTACCACGCCGCTCCGCTCTCGGAGTTGCCGTGGAGCATGAGTATCGTCTCCGGATCGCGCCACGGGTCGGAGTAGTCGTCCACGACGTAGTGCAGGGTGCAGTCGGGGGAAACGCGGTGTGTGGGCATGGGCGCGATTCACCCGGCTACTCGAAGCGGATGCCGGCGGCAGTGAGCACCTGGGTGAGCCGCGGGAGCTCGCGCTTCAGGTAATCGGCCATCTGCTCCGGCGTGTTGCCGATCGGCTCTTCGACGCCCTCGGTCAACAGACGCTCGCGGTAGTCGCTCGCGTTGATCGCCTTTGCGATCTCGCCGTTCAGCCGCCGGATCGCCGCCGCCGGAGTTCCGGCCGGAGCAAGCAGGCCGAACATCGCCGTCAGCTCATAGCCTTTCAGCCCGGCTGTTTCCGTCACGGTGGGCACATCGGGCAGGACGCTGGTGCGCTTCGCGCCGGTGACCGCGATCCCCCTTAGCCTCCCGCTTTTCACATACGGCAGCGGCGGCGCGAAGGTCGCGAAATAGAGCGTGATGTGCCCGCCCAGCGTATCGACCAGAGCCGGCCCGCCACCCTTGTAGGGCACGTGGACGAGATTGACCTTGGCCATCTGCTTGAACATCTCGCCGGCCACGTGCGAGGTGCTGCCGGCCCCGAACGAGGCGTAGTTCACGTCGCCGGGGCGGGAGCGCGCGAGCGCGATCAGCTCCTTAACGCTCCGTACCGGGAGCGACGGATGGGCGACGATGATGTGCGGCACCTGTCCCACCAGCGTGATCGGCGCGAAATCGCGCTCGGTGTCGTAGCCGAGCCGGGGAAAGAAGCTCGCGTTGATCAAGTGCCCGGTGATGGTATGGAAGGCGATGGTATAGGCATCGGGCGGGGACTTGGCGACGAGTTCCATGCCGATGATGCCGCTCGAGCCGCCGCGATTGTCGACCACGACCGACTGGCCGAGTTGCTCGGTCAGCTTCTGCGCGAGCGGCCGGGCGAGGATGTCGGTGGTGCCGCCGGGCGGCCACGGCACCACCATCCGCACCGGCTTTGCCGGATAGGTCTGCGCGTTGGCGGCAATTGCGACGAATGCGGCGGCCAATCCCAGCGCAATGCTTCTCTTCATGTCGTTACTCCATCGGTGGAACACGCAGCGCCACCACGCCGGCTGCGCGAACGAGCGTGGGAAACTATAGCATCACCCGCGCGGCGTTGTGCCCCGCTGCGCCCGCGATGCCGCCGCCCGGGTGCGTGGCGGGCCCGCACAGGTAAAGGCCGTCGATGGGCGTGCGGTAGCGCGCGAGCGCCGGCACCGGCCGCATCCACAGCGCCTGGTCGAGCGCGAGCTCGGCGTGGTATTCCTGTCCCTCGGGAAATCCGCGCCGTTCCGCGAGATCGCGCGGCGAGAGGACGCGTTCGACGGTCACGCCGGAGCCTGGCAGGTGTTGAGACAGGAGCTTCAGCGCGAGGCTCCCCAGCGCGCGGCGGCGGTCGCCGTCCCACTCGCCATCGGCGAGCGCGTACGGCGCGTACTGAATGTGCACTTCCACGCGCTGCCGGCCATCGGCGCTTCTCGCCACGTTCACAACCTCCAGGTACGGCTGCCGCGAGACGCGGCCGTACTTCGCGTCGTCGTACGCGCGCTCGAGGTAGTCGAGCGAGGGAGCGACCACCAGCCTCGGGCAGGGGGATGCGTGGTCGAGCGCAAGCGTCGCCCGCGCGACGACGCCCCGGCACCGCACGTGCCGCAGCGCGCGCACCAGGTCCGGGTCGAGCCATCCCGGATCCACGAGATCGAGGAGCGTGCGCCGCGGATCGGCGCCGGAGACGATGAGAGCGGCCGCGATCTCCTCCCCGCCCGCGAGCGTAACCCCGGCAACGCGTCCGTTGCGCACGCTGATCCGCGCCGCCTCGGCCCCGGGGCGCATCTCCACGCCGGGAAGTCCCGCCAGCACCCGCCGGAGATTGGAGAGCGGCGGACGGAAGACGCCGGCCGGACTTCCCACGTGGTGATGAAGGAGCAGGAACGCAGTGCCGCCGGAGCGCGGGCCCTGCTGGAGGTGCATGACTCCGGCCGCTCCCAGTACGCCCTTCAACGCGTCGCACTCGAACCAGTCGTCGAGCCAGTCGGCGACCGGCATCGGTGCGAGGCGCAGCAGGTCCTCGATCCCCTGCCGCCCGAGCCCCCGCGTCCGCAAAGCGAGCACGCCGAGCTGCGCGAGGTCGCCGAGGTCGCGACCGACCGGGTCCGGCGGCCGCTCGAGGTAGAGGCGCTCCAGCCAGCGCGCGAGGGCTCGCATCCGCTCGCAGAATTCCGGCCACTTCGCGGCATCGCGCGGGCTCACGCGCCGGATCGCCTCGACCGAGCGCGTCATGTCGTGCCACAGCTCCAGGCGCCCGCCGTCCGGCAGCGGCACCGCGGCCCATGGGTCCGACTGATCGACCTTGAGTCCGTGCGGTCCCAGCCCGAGCTCGCGGATGAGCCGCGGGGGGACCCATCCCCGTTCGAGCGCCGTATCCCCGTCGCCAGCGCGGCCTTCGAGCACGAGCACGCGGTGCCCGGCCCGCGCAAGCGTGTGCGCGCAGGCGAGCTCGTTCACTCCGGCGCCGATGACGAGCACGCTCACGCGTCGTCCTTCGGCACGGCCGGACCGCGCCCCGTCCGGCCGCGCATCAGTGGCTCGCGCCGCCAACCGAGGTCAGGCGATTGGCGATTAATCCGTGGAAGTGGTCCGTCGGCGCCTGGAAGCGCCAGCCGAGATGCCGCTCGCAACCCGCGCAGAGGGCCACCTGCCAGGCGTAGCCCTTGAACCACGTGTGGGCTGTCGTGGCCTCGCCGGTGGCGATGCAGCCGCCGGCCTCGCGAAAGCACCAGATCCGGAAGGTGTAGCCGCCGGGATTGGTGCAGGTGTGCTCGTCCCTGCCGTTGACCGGGATCCGCTCGTCCTGGTGGGTGACCGGATGCCGGCACAGCGCGCAGAACAGGCGCTTTTCCTTCTTGGCTTCGCCCTCGACGCGCGCGCCGGCCTGCTTGACGCCCGCGGCCGCGCCGCGCGGCTCGAAGAACCTCAGGCCAGGATCCGCCGGTTCCATCGCGAAGCCCCCGCTCAAGCATAGTCTGGGATCCGTGGCATGGCCAGTTCTCACTTGCCGGCGCGCAGTATTGCAGCCGCCGCGTTGCGGCCGGACGCGCCCATGACCCCGCCGCCCGGATGCGTCCCTGCCCCGCACTGGTAGAAGCCCGCCAGCGGCGTTCGGTACCCCGCCCACGCCGACGCCGGACGGAGAAAGAACATCTGCTGCAGCGCGAGTTCCCCCTGGAAGATGTTGCCCTCGGTGAGACCCACCATGCGCTCGATGTCCGGGGGCGTGATCACCTGCCGGTGCAGGATCGCCGACTTAAGGTTCGGCGCGTACTCGGCGAGCGTATCCACGACGGCGTCGCCGAACGCTTCGCGCCGCGCTTCGGTCCAGCCGCCGTTCAGGCGGTAGGGCGCGTACTGCACGAAGATCGACATGACGTGCTTTCCCGGCGGCGCCATGGAGGGATCGAGCAGGGACGGGATGACGACGTCGAGGTAGGGGCGGCGCGAGAACTCCCCGTACTTGGCGTCGTCGTGGGCACGCTCGAGGTAATCGACGCTCGGGCTCACCGAGATCGCCCCGCGCAAATGGGGGCCGTTGCCCGGCAGGCAGGTGAAATCGGGGAGCTCGCCCAGGGCGAGGTTCACCTTGCCCGATGAGCCGCGAAACCGGTAGCGCCCGATCGCCTCGACGAAGTCGGCGGGCAGGTGATCGGCGCCGACCAATTCGAGAAACGTCCGCCTGGGATCGACGCCCGAGACGATGCTCCCGGCCCGCAGCTCCTCGCCGCTTTCGAGCGCCACTCCCGTCGCGCGGCCGTTCGCGACGAGCACGCGCGCGACCGGCGCCTCCGTGCGGATCTCCGCGCCAAAGGCGCGCGCGGCAGCGGCGATGGCTTCGCTCACCGACCCGTTGCCGCCCTTCGCGAATCCCCATGCGCGAAACACGCCGTCGAGCTCGCCCATGTAATGGTGCAGCAGCACGTAGGCCGTTCCGGGCGAGCGCGGCCCCGCGAGCGTGCCGATGATCCCGCTCGCCGCTTTCGTCGCCTTCAGCGCCTCGGTTTCGAACCACTCGCCCAGGTAATCGGCCGCGCTCATGGTGAGAAGCTTGCAGAGCGCGTGGAATTTCGCAGCGCCGAGGCCGCGCAGGTGCCCGGCGAGGCGGGCGAGACCGGCGAGGTCGCGGGGCGCAGCCGATGCCGGATCGGGAGGAGCCATGCCGAGCAGCGGCTTCACCGCGCGCGCCATCTCGTGCATGAGACGCCCGAACTCTGCCATCGCCTCGGCGTCGCGCGGCGAATGCCGGGCAAGCTCGCGGTAATTCTGGTCGGGATCGCTCCACTGCGCGAGATAGTCCCCGTTCGGCAGCGGCGTGAGGGTGCTCTCGAGCGGCAGGATGTGCAGGCCGTGGCGCGGCAGCTCCAGCTCGCGGATGATCTCGGGCCGCAGCAGGCTCACCACGTACGAGAACACCGAGAACGTGAAGCCGGGGAAGACCTCCTCGCTCACGGCCGCGCCGCCGATTCGCTCCCGCCGCTCGAGCACGAGGACGCGTCTTCCCGCGCGGGCGAGGTACGCGGCGCAGGTGAGCCCGTTATGCCCGCCGCCGATCACTATGGCGTCGTGGGAAGCCGGCATGGCTACGCGCGCTTGCGGGGGGGATCGAAGAACGGCTTCTTCACCACGCGGGCGGCGGCGCGCTTGCGGCGGTGCTCCACGGTCACCTCCATCTCCACTTGCGTGCCCGGCGTGGCCCAGCGCGAGCGCACGTGCGCGAGCGCGAGGTACTGCTTGAGAAGGGGCGACCAGCCGCCACTGGTCGCGTATCCGGCCTGGTCGCCGCCGGCGTACACCGGAACGCTCGTGCGCCAGGCGGTGCCGGAAATCCGAGGGGCGAGGCCGGCCTCCGTGTGGAGCCGTTCCAGTGCGTCCCACTCCACCTCGAGCCCGACGAAGCACCAGTCGGAACCGCGCTGCGCCTCCGCGGCGAGCGCGCTTCGGCCCACGAATTGCTCCTTGCGGAGGCTCACGGTCCAGCCGAGATCGAGCTCGAAGGGGGAGGAAGCCTGGCTCTCGATCAGCGCCTTGCGCGCCGGAACGTAATCCACCTCGGAGAGCATCAACCCGGCCTCGATTCGCGCGACGTCGAGCGCGAGCATCCCGGCGGGCTGAATTCCGTGCGGCGTGCCGGCCTCGAACAGCGCGTCCCACACGGGAAGCGCATCCGCCGCATCGAGCCATATCTCGAATCCCAGGTCGCCGGTGTAGCCGGTGCGGGAAATCGTGACCGGTGATCCCCGCAACCGCGCTCGCGCGATCCTGAAATACTTCAATCCCGTCAGATCGATGTCGACCAGGTTCTGGAGGATCGTGCGGGAAGCGGGACCCTGCAACGCAAGGGCCGCGGTGGATTCGGAGATGTCCTCGATGGCGACTTCGAGACCGGACGCGTTGTCCTGCAGCCAGCGCAGGTTCGGGTCGGCCGCGGTCACGCGAAACACGCGCTCCTCGAGGCGTGCGACCGTGCCGTCATCGAGCACCTTGCCGGCGGCGTCGCACCAGGGCGTGTAGAGCACCTGCCCCGGCTTCGAGCCGGCGACGTCGCGGGTCATCACACGGTCAAGGAGGCGCGCGGCGTCCTTCCCGCACACGAGATACTTGTAGAGCGGCGAGACGTCGAGCAGCGCGGCCGTGCTCCGGATCGCGTGATATTCCCGCTCGTGCGAGAGCTCGTAGGAGCTCGCAACCACGTAGCCGGCCCAGCGCCGCCAGGCGTGGCTCGCGCACAGGGGAGCGGTGCGCGCGTGGAACGGCGTCGTCTTCAGCATCAGCGGTTCCCGCGGCCGATTCTGCCGGCGCGGAAATCACGCAGTATCTCGCGCGCCGCGTTATGCCCGGGCAGCCCCGATACCCCGCCGCCCGGATGCGCGCCGGCTCCGCACAGGTAAAGACCGGCCACCGGCGACCGGTAATCGGCGTGTCCCAGCACCGGGCGCGTCGCGAGGACCTGGTCGGGCGTCATGGCGCCGTGAAAGATATCGCCGCCGGTCAGGCCGAAATCGCGCTCCAGGTCGAGCGGCGAGCGGACCTTGCGCCCCAGCACGGCGCCCTTGAAGTTGGGCGCAAAGCGCGTCACGGTGTCGATCACGTGATCGGCGGCCGCTTCCCGGATCGAGTCCCAGTGGAGTCCCCTGGGGAGGTCGTATGCGAAATGCTGGCAGGTCAGGCTCGCCACCTGCTGGCCGGGCGGCGCGAGGGTGGGATCCACCGTGGACGGGATCAGCATTCCGATGATCGGCGCGCGCGAGCAGCCGTAGGTGCGCGCATCGAAGTACGCCTGCTCCATGTAGGCGAGCGAGGGCGCGATGACGATGGCCGACTGGTGGTGCGGCTGCAGCTCCCGGCCGGGAAGGCAGGTGAAGTCCGGCAGCTCCGAGAGCGCGACGTTCAGGCGGAACGTCGCGGAGCCGCACTTGTAGCCGCGGATACGCCGGAGAAAATCCGCATCGAGCACGCTCTCGTCCACGAGCGCGAGGTAGAGCCGCCGCGGATCGACGCTGGCCACCACGCAGCGCGCGTCCACCATGCTGCGGTCGGCGAGCTGCACGCCCTGCGCGCCGCGCTGGTCGATGCATACCTTGTGCACCTCGCACCCGGTGGTGATCTCGACGCCGCGCCGCTCCGCCTCCTTCGCCATCGCCTGAGTGACCGCACCCATGCCTCCGATCGCATGGCCCCAGGCGCCGCGCCTGCCGTTCACCTCCCCGCTTGCGTGGTGCAGCAGGGCGTAGGCGCTGCCCGCCGCGTACGGGCTCGCATAGTTGCCGAGCGCCGCGTCGAACGCGAACGCCGCCTTGACGGCGTCGGACTCGAACCAGGCGTCGAGGACATCGCCCGCGCTCTTGGTCAGGAGATCGACGAAATCGCGGCGCGCGGCCATGCCGGCTTTCCGCATCCGGTAGCTGAAGCGCAGCCCCGCCAGCGCGGCGCGCACGCCGCCGGGCCTGGCCGGCGTCTCGAGCAGGAGATCGCGCAGCGCGCCGCCCGCGCGTTCGAGCATCGCGCAGTAACCGGGCAGGCGCTCCGCGTCGCGCGCGGAGAACCGCGCCAGTTCGGACTGCGTCTGAGCGGGGCGATTGGCTACCTTGAAATACTCCGTGTCGGAGAGCGGCAGAAAGCGGTCAAGCGGCCGTTCGACGATTTTCACGCCGTGCTCGGCGAGCCTGAGGTCGCGGATCACCTTGGGGTGCAGCAGGCCCACCGTCGAGGCGCCCGCGGAATCGCGAAAGCCCGGGAAGAATTCCTCGGTCACCGCCGCGCCGCCCACCACCGCGCGGCGCTCGAGCACTCTCACCCGGTAGCCCGCGCCCGCGAGATAGCAGGCGCAGGTGAGCCCGTTGTGGCCGCCCCCGACGATCAGCGCGTCGTACGGTTTGCGATTCGGCATGGGAAGCGGTGGCGCGCCCGGCGGGAGTCGAACCCACGACCTTTGGCTTCGGAGGCCAACACTCTATCCTCTGAGCTACGGGCGCATCCGGCTCGGATTCTAGCATAGCGATTCCCGCACTATCGCTCCGAAATCAACGTATTATCGCCAATCACTTCCGCTATAATGCGCGCTTCCGGTAGCGCCCGTTCATGGCCGATTTCCACGTCGAAGAGCATTCCTCCCCGATCAAGTCGCCCAAGCAGCTCGTCATCGTGGTGGTGCTTGCGTTCGCGGTGCCGATCACGTTGATCGTGATGCTGACGCAGCTCGTTACCAGCGGCTCGGATCTCTCCCGGAACAATCCCGGCCTGTCGGAGCAGGCCATCGCGAAGCGCTTGAAGCCGGTGGGCGAATTGGTGGTGGACCCGAGCCAGCCTCCTCCCGTGGCGACGCCCTCGGGCGTGCCGGCAACGGTCGCGGCCGCCGCGCCGGCTCCCGGCGCGAAGTCCGCCGCCACTGCGAAAGCGGACGCGGGGCGAGGGAAGTCCGTGTACGACGCAACTTGCAATGTCTGCCGCGGCCCCGGCGTCGCGGGCGCGCCCAAGGCCGGCGACAAGGCGGCATGGGCGCCGCGCCTGAAGGCGGGAATGAGCGCGCTCTATGCGAGCTCGATCAAGGGCAAGAACGCGATGCCGCCCAAGGGCGGCAATCTCGGGCTCGCCGACGCGGACGCCAACGCGACGGTGGACTACCTGGTCAGCCTGGTCAAATGAAGACTGAATGGCGACCATCGCAATTGGCGACGTCCAGGGCTGCTACGATCAGTTGATGCGGCTGCTCGAGCGCGCCGCCTTCGACGAGCGGCGCGACGTGCTGTGGTTCGTCGGCGACCTCGTCAACCGCGGCCCGCAGTCGCTCGAGACGCTGCGCTTCGTCAAGGGGCTCGGGGGGCGCGCGGTCACGATCCTGGGCAATCACGACCTCAACCTGCTCGCAGTGGCGGCGGGCGTGCGCAAGCCTCACCGCGGCGACACCAACGACGGCATCCTCGCCGCGCCCGACCGCGAGGAGCTGCTCGCGTGGCTGCGGCACCGGAACATGATGCACGCCGGCGGCGGCTACGCGATGGTTCACGCGGGGCTCCTGCCGCAGTGGAGCATCGCGCGGGCGCTCGCCCTCGCGCGGGAGGTGGAGGAGGCGCTGCGCGCGCCCGATCACCGCGAGTTCCTTACGCGGATGTACGGCAACGAGCCGCGGCTCTGGCGCGAGGATCTTGCCGGTTACGATCGCCTGCGCATCATCGTGAACGCCATGACGCGCATGCGCCTCGCCGCGGCCGACGGCACGCTCGAGCTCGACCACAAGCTCGGGCTCGACACCATCCCGGCCGGCTACCTGCCGTGGTACGACGTGCCGGGCCGCGCGAGCCGCGGCACGACCATCCTCTTCGGTCACTGGGCGGCGCTCGGCCTGCTCGTGCGCGAGGACGCGATCTGCCTCGACAGCGGCTGCGTGTGGGGGCGCGCGTTGACCGCCCTGCGGCTCGAGGACCGGCAGCTGTTCCAGCTGGATTGTGCGGAGCTCGCGGGAACGGCGCTCGAGGACTGAGCCGCCGCCTCGGCGCACGATCCACGAATTACCAGGGTTTTGCGCCGAAGGCTTCCTGGTAGCGCTGCTCGATCTCGGCGCGCGTGAAGCGATGGTTCTGGGCGCCGTGATGCGCGATCTTGATCGAGCCGAGCAGCGACGCGAGCCGCCCGGTGACCGGCCACTCGAGGCCGGCGGCGATGCCGTAGAGCAGCCCGGCACGATAGGCGTCGCCGCACCCGGTCGGGTCCAGCACCCGCTCCGCCGTGACCGGCGGGACCTCGAGGGTCCGGCCGCCGGTCATGATGACCGACCCGCGCGCCCCCAGCGTCACCACCAGCGCCTTCACCTTCTTCGCCATCTCCTCGAGCTTCGTGCCGGTCCGGTCCTGCAGCATCTGTCCCTCGTAGTCATTGACCGCGACGTAGCTCGCCTGGTTGACGAACGCGGTCAGCTCCACGCGGCCGAACATGGGCAGCCCCTGGCCGGGGTCGAACAGGAACGGGATGCCGGCGGCGTCGAATTCGCGCGCGTGCTGCAGCATGCCCTCGCGCCCGTCCGGCGCGATGATGCCGAGCTCGACACCCTTCGCCTCGTAGACGTGGTTCTCGTGCGAGTGATTCATCGCCCCGGGGTGGAACGCGGTGATCTGGTTGTCGTCGAGATCGGTCGTGATGAACGCCTGCGCGGTGAAGGTGTCGGGAATCCTGCGGATGTGGCTCTGCGCGAGGTGCAGCTTCTGCAGCCGGTAGTCGTAGGGCTGGTAGTCGTCCCCCACCGTGGCCATGATGAGCGGCTCGCCTCCCAGCATTTTGAGGGTATAGGCGATGTTGCCGGCGCAGCCGCCGAACTCGCGGCGCATGTCGGGCACAAGAAACGCGACGTTCAGGATATGGAGCTGCTCCGGCAGGATGTGGTTCTTGAAGCGGTCGCCGAACACCATGATGGTGTCGTAGGCGATCGAGCCGCAGAGGAGCGTGGGCATGGCGGCCGTGGGCGGGATTTTGTGAGATTATAACCTTGCGCGATCCGTTCCGGCCCATGGTGCGCCGGGCCGTGACGGAGCGTTTTCACGCCGATTCAATTGCACGATAAGGAGATTTCCATGCTCAAAGAGTTCAGGGAATTCGCGGTGCGGGGCAATGTCGTGGACATGGCGGTCGGCATCATCATCGGCGCCGCGTTCGGGAAAATCGTGGATTCGCTGGTGAAGGACGTGATTATGCCGCCGATCGGGCTGCTGCTCGGCCAGGTGGATTTCTCGAACCTGTTCCTGGTCATGAAGCAGGGCGCCCAGGCCGGGCCCTATCTCACGGTGGAAGCGGCGCAGAAGGCGGGCGCCGTGACGTTCAACTACGGCGTATTCGTCAACACGGTGATCTCGTTCGTGATCATCGCCTTCGCGGTCTTCCTCCTGATCCGCGTGATCAACCGGCTCAAGCTGCAGGAAGAGAAAAAGGCCGCCGCGACGCCGGAGGAGGTCGTGCTGCTGCGCGAGATCCGCGACAGCCTGAAAAAACGGTGAGTCGTGATCGCCGAATCGGAAGTCGGCCCCGGTTGGGCCTGTCAGCCGTAGAGGACGTCGTGAATCTTGGGCCATCGCCGTCCTGGACGGCCCTCGCGTCCCGGCGGGCCAATTACGACTTGAGGGCGGCGAGCGCCGCGTCGTAATTCGGTTCCTGCTTGATTTCCGGAACCAGCTCGGCGTGCAGCACCTTGTTGTTCGCATCGAGCACGACCACGCCGCGCGCCGTCACGCCTTTCAGCGGCCCGCTCGTGATGTCGACGCCGTACTTCGTCTTGAAATCCCCTCCGCGCAGGGTGGAAAGCGTCACCACGTTGTTGATCCCTTCCGCGCTGCAGAACCGGCCCGCGGCGAACGGCAGGTCGGCCGAGATCACCAGCACGACGGTGTTCGCCATCGCGCCCGCCTTCTCGTTGAAGATTTTCGTGGACTTGGCGCAAACGGGGGTATCGAGGCTCGGCACGATGTTCAGCACCTTGCGCTTGCCGGCGAAGTCCTTGAGCCCCACCTCCTTGAGGTCCTTGGTGGTCAGGCTGAACTCGGGCGCGCTGTCGCCCTTCTTGGGGAAATTGCCCGCGACGGTGATCGGGCTGCCGCCCAGCGTGACGCTCGCCATGTCGGTTCTCCTTTCCGGTGAGGACTGCGCCGCGGCTGGCGCCGCGGGTCCATCTGGCTCGAGGCGCTTCAGTATGCCGCGCCGCCCAATCCTGCGCAATAAAGGCGCGCGCCCGTGCGCGGACTGAAACGCCGCTGCTCAGCGATCGCCGGCCGCCTGCTGCCAGGCCAAGTCGAGATCGCGCGCCGCCCGCGCCTCGTCGAGCCGGCGCAGCGGCGTCGTGTGGGGGGCGGTCTTCACCAGCTGCGGGTCGCGCCGCGCCTCATCCAGGATTTCCTTCATCGCCGCGACGAATGCATCCAGCGTCTGCTTCGACTCGGTCTCGGTGGGCTCGATCAAGAGGCACTCCGGAACGAGCTGCGGGAAATAGGCGGTCGGCGCGTGGAAGCCCTTGTCGAGCAGGCGCTTCGCCACGTCCATCGCGGTGACGCCGGTCTCGTCGCGGAGCGCCTTCAGGGTGACGACGAATTCATGGGTCGCGCGCCGTCGCGGGAACGCGACCTGGAAGCCCGCGCGCCTGAGCTCGGCCATGAGATAGTTCGCGTTGAGCGTGGAGTAGTCCGCGACGCGCCGCATGCCCGCCGCGCCCAGCATGCGCATGTAGACGTAGGCGCGCAGCAGCACGCCCGCGTTGCCGAGGCGGGCGCCGAGGCGCCCGATCGCGAGCGGCGCGTCGCGCTCGTCGAGCAGGCGGAAGCCCCCGGCCGCGCGCCCGACCACCGGCAGCGGAAGGAACGGCGCAAGCGTGGCGTTGACGCCGACCGGGCCGGCGCCGGGGCCGCCGCCGCCGTGCGGGGTGGAGAACGTCTTGTGCAGGTTGATGTGGATCACGTCGAAGCCCATGTCCCCGGGCCTCACCCTGCCCAAGATCGCGTTGAGGTTCGCCCCGTCGTAATAGAGCAGGCCGCCCGCGCCGTGCACGATGTTACCGAGCTCGACGATGTGCCGCTCGAACACGCCGAGCGTGGACGGATTGGTGAGCATGAGCCCCGCGGTGCGCGGGCCGACGGCGCGCCCGAGCGCCGCCACCTCCACGTTGCCGTCGGCGTCGGTGGGTATCTCGCGCACCCGGTAGCCGCACATCACGGCGGAGGCGGGATTGGTGCCGTGCGCGGCGTCGGGCACCAGGATCTCGTCGCGCACCGCGTCGCCGCGCGAGTCGTGGTAGGCGCGGATCATCGCCACACCCGCGAGCTCGCCCTGCGCCCCCGCCATCGGCGCGAGGCTCACCTCCGCCATGCCGGTCACGCTCTTCAGCATCTCCTGCAGCTCGAACAGGCACGTGAGGAACCCTTGCCCGGTTTCCGCGGGTGCGTCGGGATGCCTCCCGAGGAATTGCGGCAGCATGGCGAGCGCGTTGCAGGCGCGCGGATTGTATTTCATTGTGCAGGAGCCGAGCGGATAGAAATGCGTGTCGATCGAGAAGTTGCGCTGCGAGAGCCCGGTGTAGTGGCGCACCGCGTCGAGCTCGGACACCTCCGGCAGGCGCGGCGGCCGGGCGCGCAACTGATCGCGGGGAATCTCGCTCTCGCCGCCAGCCTCGACCGGGATTTGCGCCGCGCCGCGGCGGCCGGGCCGGGACCGTTCGAAGATCAGCATGGAATCAGGTCCGCGATTCCGCGCCGCGTCGTGGCGGCCGCTCGATGACGCGCTCCAGTTCCGCGCCATAGCGCGCGATGTCGTCGCCGGTCCGGGTTTCGGTCGCGCATATGAGCAGCGCGTGCCCCAGCTCGGGATAGTCCTGCCCGAGATCGCGGCCGCCCAGAATGCCCTGCGCCTGCAGCGCGCCGAGGACCGGCGCGACCGGAACCGGCAGCCGGATGACCGCTTCGTGAAAGATCGCGCCGCTGAACGCGCGCGCGACTCCGTGGATCCGGGTGAGCCGGGTGAGGAGCGCGAGCGTATTGGCGTGACAGGCGCGCGCGACGCCGGCGAGCCCCCCCGGCCCGAGCAGCGCCAGGTACAACGTCGCGGCGGTCACCATCAGGCCCTGGTTCGTGCAGATGTTGGAAGTCGCCTTGGCGCGGCGGATGTGCTGCTCGCGCGCCTGGAGCGTGAGCACGTATCCGCGCCTGCCGTCCCGGTCGAGCGTCGCGCCGACGATGCGCCCCGGCATCTGGCGCACGAGGTCCCGGCGGCACGTCATGAAGCCGAAGTACGGCCCACCGCCGGCGAGCGGCGCCCCGAGCGGCTGGCCGTCGCCCACCGCGATGTCCGCGCCGCGCGCGCCCCATTCGCCCGGAGGCTTGACGAGCGCGAGCGCGGTCGGATTCACCGCCGCGATCGCGAGTGCGCCGTTCGCGTGCGCCCAGTCGGCGAGCTCGTCCACCGGTTCCAGCACGCCGAAGAAATTGGGTTGCGGGATCACCACCGCGGCGGGCTCGCTGCCCCTGAAGCTGCCGAGGGCCTCCAGGGGGGTCGAGCCCGTCCCGGGGTCGAAAGGGATCTCGAGCAGCTCGATCCCCTGGTTGCGCACGATGGTCCGCACCACCTTGCGCCATGCGGGGTGCACCGTGCGCGGCATCAGCACGCGCCGCGACGACTTGTGCGCACGCACCGCCATCAGCACCGCTTCCGCCAGCGCCGATGCGCCGTCGTACAGGCTCGCGTTGGAGACGTCGAGAGCGGTGAGCGAGGCCATCATGGACTGGTACTCGTAGAGCACCTGCAACGTGCCCTGGCTCGCCTCCGCCTGGTAGGGGGTGTACGCGGAGTAGTACTCCCCGCGCGCGGCGATCTGCCAGACCGCCGCCGGGATGTGATGCTCGTAGGCGCCCGCCCCGATGAAGTTGAGCCAGACGCCGTCGCGCGCGGCGCGCTCGTGCATCAGCCGCGCGATCTCCATCTCCGAGAGTGCCGGCGGCATGCCGGCGAGCGCGCCGGCGCGCAGCCCGGGCGGAATCTCGTCGAAGAGGTCGTCGATCGCGGCGACGCCGATTGCCGCCAGCATCGCGCCGGCGTCATCCGCGGTGTGCGGGATGAATGGCATTCAACGTTTTTCCGACTCGGCGAGCTTCGCGTACGCCGCGGCATCGAGCAGGCTCGACAGCTCGGCGGGATTCGAGGGCTTCAGGCGAAACAGCCACGCTCCATAGGGATCGCGGTTCACGCGCTCCGGGCTGTCCGCCACCTCCCGGTTGGCGGCGATCACCTCCCCCGAAACCGGCGCATAGATGTCGGCCGCGGCCTTCACCGATTCGATCACGGCGCACTCCTCGCCCTGCTTCACCCGGCGCCCCGTTTCGGGGTTCTGCACGAACACGATGTCGCCCAGCTGCTCCTGGGCGTAAAACGTGATGCCGACCGCGACCGTTCCGTCGGCCTCGGTCTTCACCCACTCATGGGAGCGGGTGTATCCCAGGTTGTCGGGCGTCGTCACTCCGTGTCCTCCGTGGCTCGGGCCTGAATCAGGATCTTTCCGTGGCGCACGAACGGTGGTTTCACCACCCGCGCCCGCAGCCAATTGTCGCGCACCTCGACCTCGACGGTCTCGCCCGCGGCAACGGCGCCCGGCAGGCGTGCGAGCGCGATCGAGCGCTCGAGCGTGGGTGAATAGCCGCCGCTCGTGACCTCCCCCGTGCCGGGGGCGCAGCGCACCTTCTGGCGATCGCGCATGACGCCCCGGTCAAGCAGCACCAGGCCGGTGAGCTGCCGCGCCGCGGGTCGCGCCGCGAGGGCGCGCGCGCCGACGAATTCGCGCCCGCTCGCCGGCGCCACCGTGCAGGCGAGTCCCGACTCGAGCGGCGTGACGGTTTCGTCCAGGTCCCGCCCGTAGAGGCACATTCCGGCTTCGAGTCGCAGCGTATCGCGGGCACCGAGGCCGGCGGGCGCGACGCCCTGCGCCGCGAGCGCCTGCCAGGAGGCGGCCGCCTGCGCGGCGGGCAGCATGAGCTCGAATCCATCCTCGCCGGTGTAGCCGGTGCGCGCGACCAGCACGCCGGCGGTCTCTACCGCGTGGAACGGCGCGAGCGCTTCGGCCGCGGCGCGGAGCGCTGGGTGCGCCGCCCAGGTCTTCTCCCGCGCCCGCGGACCCTGCACCGCGATGATGGCGAGATCGCGGCGGGGAGCGAGATCGACCCCGCGCCCGTGCGCGGCGCGCTGCGACTCGATCCACGCCACGTCCCGGTCGGCGGTAGCGGCATTGACGACGAGGCGGAAGCCGTCCCCGCCGAGGTAGTAGACGATGAGATCGTCGAGCACGCCGCCGTCGTCGCGAAGCATGCAGGAGTAGAGCGCCTTGCCCGGCCGCGCGAGCTTCGCCACGTCGTTGGCGAGGAGCTTGCGCAGGAATTCGCGGGCGGTCGCGCCGCGCACGTCGACCGCCAGCATATGCGATACGTCGAACATCCCGGCATCCCGGCGCACTCGGTGATGCTCCTCGACCTGGGAGCCGTAGTGCAGGGGCATGTCCCAGCCGGCAAATTCCACCATCCTCGCGCCCAATGCGCGATGGGCGGCATTGAGCGGGGTGCTGCGGCGCGCGGCCTGGATCGTGCTCATCGCGGAATGCGTAGCGCGCAAGGCGACCCTGCCTCGCGGTCAGGGCGGTGGGGCGGCCAGCAGATCGAGGCGGAAGCCGGCGGGGCCGAGATCGCCGGTATCGATATCGAGCCGGATGGTGATCTCGGCGTTGGCGGGCAGCCCCGACGCGACATCCCTTCCGCGCTCCAGGTATTCGCTCGGCAAAAATACGCGCCGCGCCAGGGTGTGCTCCTTGGTGTTGGTGAGCACGAGGTCGAGCGCGGGATAGCCGAGGTCGTGTCCGGCGTGGTTGCGCAGCGTCGCGGTCAGCTGGATCCGGCCCGGCCGCGCCGGGTCGGTCACCTGCAGATCGGACGCCTCGATCGCGATCTGCCGCGGGCGTTGCGGCGGGAGAACCCGGCATCGAAGCGGCTCGCACAGCTTGACGAGATAGGGTTTGAGGCCGGGGTACTGCGCGGCCAGCTCGCCGCGGTAGTAATAGGCTGCCTGTACCGCGAGCACGAAGACCAGCAGCGCCGCACCCACCGCCCACAGGCGTTCGCGCCGCGCCTGCGCGGGATCGGCAAACAACTCCTCGTCGAGCGAGAGTTGCTCCGGCGTCGGGCCATAATCCTTCTCGCCTTGCGCCGCCTCGGCCGCGCGCGCCGGCGCCGGCTGCGGCGGAGCCGCCTGCGCGGGCTCGATGGGCTCGAGCCTGAATCCACCCGCTTCGCCCCCGCCCGTCGCGGCCGCAGCGGGTGCGGGCTCCGGCAGCTCGGCAAGCGTCTTCAAGCCGTCGAACACCGTCAGGCAGCGGCCGCAGCGCACCTGGCCCTTTTGGACCTGAAGCTGCTCCGGCGCGATGCGGAAGTGGGTCCCGCAGGCCGGGCATTGGGTGATCAGGCCGGTCACCACGAGGTCACCGGCGGACGCCGCTCACGAGCGCCCAGCCCTCGTCCTCCTCGGGCGCGCCGAATTCGAACCACGGCGCGTAGGCTGCGCGCACGTCGCCAGCCTGCCCCGCGAGCAGGCCCGCCAGCGCGAGCCGCCCGTCCGGCGCGGTCAAACGGGCGAGCAGCGGCGCGAGCACGATGAGGGGATGCGCGAGAATGTTGGCGACCACGATGCGGGCCGGCTGCCGCAGCGCGCCGGCGGCACTGTGAAAGGCTGCCTGCACCCGATTGTGCAGTGCATTGCGGCGCGCCGCAAGCAGCGCCTGCTCGTCGATGTCCACGCCGTCCGCGCGTGCCGCCCCGAGCTTCATCGCGGCGATGGCGAGTATGCCGGACCCGCAGCCGAAATCGAGCACCGACTCGCCCCCGCGGACCACCCGCTCGAGCCAGCGCAGGCACATTCGCGTGGTCGGGTGGTGCCCGGTGCCGAACGCGAGGCCCGGATCGAGCCTGATGATGACCGCGTCCGGGTCGGGCGGCTCATGCCAGCTCGGGACGATCCACAGCCGCGGCGAGATGCGAACGGGGCCGAGCTCGCCGCGGCTCGCGCGCATCCAGTCCTCCTCCGCGATCTCGCGCGCGCGCCACGGCGGCGTAGGGATGCCTGCGTGCGCGCACGCCGCTTCAACCAACGCCGCGGCGTCCATGCCGCGCGCCACGAGCGCGCTCATGACACTGCGCTTCCATGGTCGCGGCGCCATGCCGGCGTCGGCGAAGACGGCCTCCTCCGCTCCCGAGCCCGCGCCGGCGTCAGCGATATCGACGCTCGCCGCCCCGGCCTCGAGCAGCGCGTCCGACAGCGCATCCACCTGCTCGGCCGGCACCTCGAGGGAGACGGAAAGCCAGGACATGGCGGCAGGATCCGGGATCCTGCTTCCCTCACTGCTCGCGAGCCAGCTTGGCGAGCTTGGTTTCGAGATAGTGGATGCTGGTGCCGCCACTCAGGAACGCGGCGTCCCGCAGCAGGTCCTGGTGCAGCGGGATGTTGGTCTTGATCCCCTCGATCACGGTCTCGGAAAGCGCGATGTTCAAGCGCGCGATCGCCTGCTCGCGGGTATCCCCGTAGGCGATGATCTTGCCGATCAGCGAATCGTAGTGAGGCGGGACGAAATAACCGTTGTAGGCGTGGGAATCCACGCGGATGCCGGGCCCGCCGGGCATGTGGTAGGAGGTGATGCGTCCCGGCGAGGGCACGAAACGATACGGGTCCTCGGCGTTGATGCGGCACTCGATGGCGTGCCCGCGGAACTGCACGTCGCGCTGCTTGATGCGCAGCTTCTCGCCCGCCGCGATGCGGATCTGCTGCTGCACGATATCGATGCCGGTGATCATTTCGGTTACCGGGTGCTCGACCTGCAGCCGCGTATTGATCTCGATGAAATAGAACTCGCCGCCCTCGAACAGGAATTCGAAGGTCCCCGCGCCCTCGTAGCCGAGCTTGCGGCAGGCCTCGGCGCAGCGCTCGGCGATGCGAAAGCGGGCGCGGGCGCTGACGTGCTGAGCGGGCGCTTCCTCGATCACCTTCTGGTGGCGCCGCTGCATCGAGCAGTCGCGCTCCCCGAGGTGGATCGCGTTGCGGAAGCGATCGGCCAGCAACTGGAACTCGATGTGGCGCGGGTCCTCCAGGTACTTCTCCAGGTAGAGCGTCGGGTTGCCGAAGGCCGTCTGCGCCTCGGTCCGCGTGGTCTGCACCGCGGTCAGCAGCGCCGCGTCGGTGTGCACCACGCGCATGCCGCGGCCCCCGCCCCCGCCCGCCGACTTGATGATCACCGGGTAACCGATCGACCGCGCGATCCTCACCACGTCGTTCGGCTCCTGCGGCAGGGGCTCGTCCACCCCCGGCACCACCGGCAGCCCCGCCTTCTTCATGGCGTTCTTGGCGTTCACCTTGTCGCCGAGCAGGCGGATGGTCTCGGCGCGGGGGCCGATGAACACGAACCCGCTCTGCACGACGCGCTCGGCGAAGTCGGCGCTCTCGGCGAGAAAGCCCCAGCCGGGGTGGATCGCCTCCGCGTCCGTCACCTCGGCGGCGCTGATGATGGCCGGGATATTGAGGTAGCTCGCGCTCGAGGGCGCCGGCCCGATGCACACGGATTCGTCGGCCAGCTTGACGTACTTCGCGTCGCGATCCGCCTCCGAGTGCACCACCACGGTCTTGATGCCCAGCTCGCGGCACGCGCGCTGGATGCGCAGCGCGACCTCCCCGCGATTCGCGATCAGGATCTTCTCGAACATCGGGCAGGTGAGGAGAGCTCAGCCCAGAATGAACAGCGGCTCCCCGTACTCCACCGGCTGCCCGTTCTCCACCAGGATCGCCTTGATGGTGCCGTCCTGGTCGGCCTCGATCTCGTTCAGGAGCTTCATCGCCTCGATGATGCAGAGGGTCTCGCCCGACTTCACCGCCTGCCCGACCTCGACGAACGGCTTCGCCCCGGGCGCGGAGGAGCGATAGAACGTGCCGACCATGGGCGAGCGGATCACGTGCCCCTCGGGGGCTGCCGCGGCTTCGCCCTCCACCGGTGCGGCCGGCGCCCCGGCCGCGGCGGGAACGGCAGCCGGCCCCCCCGCCAGTGGCGGGGCCACGACCTGTGTCGCCG
>JBOIEM010000088.1:0-5721 GCA_050741115.1 Burkholderiales bacterium | reverse complement strand
GCACGCCGGAGTACCTGGCGCTGAACGCCAACGGCCGCGTGCCGACGATAGACGACGACGGGTTCATCCTCTCGGAGTCGATGGCGATCAATATCTACCTTGCGAAAAAGCACAAGAGCGCGCTCTACCCCGCCGATCCGAAGAACGAGGCGCGGGCGCTGCAATGGAGCTTGTGGGAGACCGACCGTCTCGATCGCCAGCTGGTGAACTACTGCCGGCACACGCGGGACCTGCCCGAAGCCGAGCGCAACCCCGCCATTGCCGAGGCGGCGTGGAAGGAGCTCGAGCCGGCTTTCGGCGTGCTCGAGACCGCGCTGTCGAGGTCGGAGTGGCTCGCCGGCCCGGCGTTCTCGGTCGGCGACCTCAACGTCGCCGCGGCGCTCTACCGCGCGCTTGCGCTCGACCTCGGGAGGTGGCCGCGCCTTCAGGCGTGGCTCGCGCGCTGCTGGGAGCGCCCGGCGGCGAAAAAGGCCCGCGCGATGCGGGAGACCAAGGGCTGATTACACACGGAGAAGCCACGATGACCAAACCCCTCGGAAACGAAGACCTGTCCGCCACGCCCGGCGAGCGGGTGATAGACAAGCCCGAGCTGCCGGCACAGGGCATCACCAACGAGAACGAAGCGCTCACGGAAACGATCGCCGGCGAGTTGCAGTTGAAGCGCGGCAGATCGGGCAAGTTCGAAGTTTTGTGCGACGAGCCCGCGCGCATCGGCGGCACCGACCGCTACCCCTCGCCGATGACCTACCTCGCGATGGCGATCGGCTTCTGACTGCTCACCCAGGTTGCGCGGTACGCGCACATGATGAAGCTGAAGGTGAGCGGCGCGAGCTGCCGTGTCGTCCTGCGCAAGCATCTCGGCGGCTCGGTGCTCAAAGGCACGGTCTTCAACCGCTGGGAACAGGTCACGACGCATCTCAAGGTCGAAAGCGGTGAGCCGGAGGACCGGCTCGCGCATCTCCTCAGGAACGCCAAGGCCGGCTGCTTCGCCGAGGGACTGATCACGCAGCAGGTGCCGCTGGTGAGCCACGTCGAGGTGAACGGGAAACCGTTTTGAGAAAGGAGAACAGCAGATGAAAGCAACGAGATTGATTGCGGTTGCGGTGTTCGCGTCGAGCGCTCTGCTCGCAGCGCCCCCGGTCTCGGCGCAAGGCCCGTTCTATGTCGGCGGCAGCGTCGGCCAGAGCGATATCGACGACGAGGCCGCCATCCCCGCCCTGATCACGTCGGGAACGGTGGACAGCAAGAAAACGGCTTTCAAGATTTTCGGCGGTTACCAATTCGACCCGAATTTCGGGCTGGAGCTCTCGTACGTCGATCTGAACAGTGCCAGCTACAGCGGAACCTTTTTCGGGGACCCTGTCATTAGCGGCAAGGTGGAACTCTGGGGCTTCAATTTTTCCGCTGTCGGCACCCTGCCGGTGAGCCCGACCTTTGCGCTCTTCGGCAAGGCCGGCCTGTTCTTCTGGGAAGCCAAGGCGAGCGACATCACCGGCGGAATTCCGTTTTCGGCGACGGATGACGGCGTGGACTTGTCGATCGGCCTCGGGATGAGCGTCAATCTCACGAAGAACGTCAGCGTGCGCGCGGAATGGGAGCGGTTCATGACCGACGTGGCCGATGCTGACTTGCTGTCCATTGGCATCGCCGTGCGGTTCTAAGGGTCCCGGGCGGCGCTCCGATCCGCCGCGGTGATCCGCACCGATACAACCGCCGCCGAAGAGCCGCGGCCGTATCCGTACTGGCGCCGCAACCAGCGGGCGCTGCCGGTCGCGAACCTCCTGTGCGGGCTGGGGTTCAACCTCTCGTGGCCGTTCGTGCCGCTGATGGTGCGCGGCCTGGGGGTGCGCGAGAACCTGGAGACGTGGGTCGGCGCGATGCTCCTCGTGTTCTATCTCGTCAGCACCGCCGCGAACCCGATCTGGGGCAGCATCGCCGACCACTACGGCCGCAAGCTGATGGTGCTGCGGGCGATGCTCGGCATGGGCGTCACGATGATGCTGGTGCCGCTCGCGCCGACGCCGCTGTGGTTCGCCGGCCTGATCATGGCGGTCGCGGTGTTCAACGGCTTCACGCCTGCGGGCGTCGCGCTGCTGGTGGCGAACACGCCGCCCGGGCGCATCGGCCGTGCGGTGGCCTACGCGCAGACCGGCGGCCTGGTGGGACAGGCGCTGGGGCCCGCCGTGGGCGCGATGCTGGCCGCGATGCTCGACCGCCAGCACGCTCTCTACTGGATCAGCGGCGGCCTGATGTTGAGCGGCGGCGTGCTGGTCGCGCTGTTCGTGCGCGAGGTCAAGCAGCTCGCGCCCGGCCCGTGGCGTCCGCGGCTGCTGGGCAGCCTGCGGGAACTCGCGGCGGTGCCGAGCATCGTTCCGCTGTTCGTGCTCGCCTTTTTCTTTTCCATCATGTGGCACGGCAGCATCATCAATATCAGCGTGTTCGTGCTGCAGCTCCTGGAAGCGGGCGGCGCGGACGCCGGCGAGGAGGCATACTGGGTCGGCGCCGCCGCGGTGGCGCTGGCGGTGTCCATGCTGGTCGCGACGCCGGCGTGGGGGCGGGTGATCGATCGCATCGGGTCGGCGCGCGTCCTCGCATTCGCCGCCGCGGCGAGCGCCGTCACCCATCTGCCGTTGCTCGTGCTGGAGACGCCGCTGCAGCTCGTCATCGCACGGATCGCGTTCGGGCTGACGTCGGCGGGCTTGCAGACGGCGCTCTTCCATTTGCTCCGTGCGCACGCGCCGCCGGGCATGGACGCGCGCGCCATCGCCTATGCGACCGCGTTCCAGTTCCTGGCGATGGGCGTTGCGCCGTTCCTCGCGGGACTGATCGGCCCCGCATTCGGCATGCGCGCCTACTTCGCCCTCACCATCGTGCTCATGGTCGGGGGATTGGCATTGTGGCTGCGCACCGGGCCGCCCCGTTACTGACGGCGGGCGGCTGACTACCTATAATCGATCCCGCCCGTCGCGCGGCTCCCTTTTTCGTTTCGGGCCCGGAGGCGTCGTCATGAAACCCGCCATGGTTGCTGGAGTGCTTGCGGTCGCCGCGCTGGCATGCGGCGCCGGCGCGGCCTTCGCCCAGGCGTATCCCGCCAGGCCGGTCCGGCTCATCCTGCCGTTTCCGCCCGGCGCGCCGAACGACATGGTGGGACGGGCGCTCGGCCAGAAGCTCTCCGAGCAGCTCGGCGCGAACGTGGTGCCCGACAACCGGCCCGGAGCGGGCGGCAATATCGGAATCGCGGCCGCGGCCAAGTCGCCGCCCGACGGCTACACGCTCGTGCTGGCCACGCCCGGGATCGCGATCAGCCCCTCGCTCTACTCGAACCTCGGCTATGACGGGGCGCGGGACTTTGCGCCGGTCGCGCGCGTGACCGCGATCCCGAACATCATGGTCGTGCATCCGTCGGTCCCCGCGAGGACGCTGAAGGAATTCATCGCCCTCGCGCGCGCGCATCCCGGCAAGATCAACTTCGCTTCGGGCGGCCCCGGCACCACCAACCACCTTGCCAACGAGCTGTTGAAGCACCTCATGAGAATCGACATGGTGCACGTGCCGTACAAGGGCGCCACCCTGGGCATGATGGCGATGATCTCGGGCGAGGTGGACGAGGTGATCGTTCCGGTCGCCTCCGCGATACCGCAGATCCGGGCCGGCAAGGTGCGGCCGCTGGCGGTGCTCGCGGACAGGCGCGTGGCCGCGCTGCCGGAAGTGCCGACCACCAAGGAAGCGGGGGTGGACAACTTCGTGGTGACGGTCTGGTACGGCGTGTTCGCGCCGGTGCGGACGCCGCCCGATATCGTCGATCGCCTGAGCCGCGAGGTCGTCCGGGCGCTGGAGTCGCCCGACCTGCGCGAGCGGCTGACCGCCATGGGCGTCGAGCCCTGGCCCGGCACGCCGGATGAGCTCGCGAGTCTCGTGCGCAGCGAGACGGCGCGCTTCGCGGCGGTGATCCGGAGCATCGGCCTGCGCCTTGACTGAGTCGCGGCTCTGTGGCGAGTGACGGGCCATGAGCGTTAAGTGATGAGGCTGGAGTCCGGGAGGCTGGTGAAGATGAAAAATCCATCGGGAATTGCGCTCGTCCTGGCGATGAGCGCCGGTCTGTTCGCGGCGGGCGTGTGGGTCGGTGGGGCATCGGCGCAGGGCTATCCCACCCGCCCGGTCACCATGATCGTGCCGTACGCACCGGGCGGAACGGGCGAGGTGCTGGGGCGTGCGCTGGCGCAGGAGATGTCCGGCACGCTCGGGCGGAACGTCATCGTGGAACTCCGGCCGGGTGCGGGCGGCAACATCGGCGCGGAGCACGTCGCAAGGGTCACGAGAGCGGACGGCTATACGTTCCTCCTCGCCGCGAGCAGCCTCGCCACGAGCGTGAGCCTGATGAAGCTCAATTTCGATCCGCGCACCGACCTCGCGCCCGTCGCCGGCATCGCCGCGATTCCTAATTTGATGGTGATCTCGGCCGAGTCCCCGCTCAAGTCGGTGGGCGAGGTGATCAAGGCCGCCAAGGCGAGGCCCAACGAGCTCACTTTCGGCTCGTCGGGCCTCGGCACCGGCAGCCACCTGGCGGGCGAGCTCTTCAAGGACATGGCCGGCATCCAGCTGACGCACGTGCCGTACAAGGGCAGCGGCGCGGTGTATCCGGACCTGGTTTCGCAGCGCGTCACGCTGCTCTTCGACGTGATGGGCTCGGCAGTCGGGCAGGTGCAGGGGGGCAGGGTGCGCGCGCTCGCGACGACGTCAAGAAACCGCTCGCAGGCGCTTCCCGACGTGCCGACGATCGCCGAGCAGGGCTTTCCGGACTACGAGTTCGTGACGTGGTTCGGCTTCTTCGCGCGGGCGGGCACGCCGCCGGAGGCGCTCGCCCGTCTCGAGCAGGCGACTGCGGCCGCGCTGCAGAGCGCCGCCGTGCGCGAGCGGCTCTCGCAGATCGGCTCCGAGGCTGTGCCCGTGCCCGCCGTCGAGTTCCGCAAGTACTTCAACGACGACGTCGCGCGCTGGGCGCGGCTGGTGAAGGAGGGAAAGGTCGCGCCGCTGCAATGAGCGCCGGGCAGGGCGCGCGAACGCCTTGATCGGCTTGCAGCCGGCGGCCGGGAGGAGTACCGTTTCGCACCGGGAAGGAGGGAATCATGGCATTGCCGATCGTCCGAACGCTCGCCGCCGCGGCCGTGTTGCTCGCCGGCTGCGTGACACAGCATCCCCAGAACGCCGAGGAGTTCCGCAAGATGGCTCCCGGCGCGTTCCTGGTCAAAGTGGAGAACCACGAGATCAACCGCTCCCTGCGCCAGGTCGGCGAGACCTTCCAGAAACGCGCCCCGGAATGCCTGAACGTGCGGGTGAGGACGACCTCCCAGGCGCCCGGGAGCTACCAGGTCATCGTCTCGCTCTACAAGCCGACGGTGGTGGTGATGACCGAGCGGGCGGAGCTGCACCTGCAGCGGCATCACGAGGCCGGCGTGATGCGGGTCACCAAGGAGCCCGAAGGCGGTTACTACCTGATGGTCGCGGACGTCTATCCCGTGGATGCGAAGCGGAGCCGCCTCCAGATCATCGGGCCGTCGAAGGGCTATGACGTCATCTGGCGCGCGATCCTCGGTTGGGCAACCGGCAAGGATCTCGGCTGCCCGGACTTGAGCAAGACCGGATGATTCCCGGGCTGCGAATCGCCGCCTGCCTGCTCGGCGCGGGACTCCTCGCCGGCTGCTCCGGCATCAAGACCTACCC
>JBOIEM010000087.1:0-10704 GCA_050741115.1 Burkholderiales bacterium | reverse complement strand
CCAGAACGCGTCCAGACATCGCGGCGGCGTCCAGCTCGAGCGCGACATGCGCGCGAAAGGACACCTTGGCAGGTCCGAACTTGACGGTGAGGGTGGCGTCGAACGATCCATCCTCCTGCTTCTCGCCAAGCGCCGCGCCCGGCACGCAGCCGACCACCTCGTGCGGGTCGGACAGCACGCTCCACACCGTTTGCGGCGCCGACGGCACCTCGATTCGCTCGTTGACCTCGATCACGATGTGGACGGTTGAGAAGAAGGCCCCGGGGGCCGCAATGGTAGCAGGTGATGAGCGATTATTCAGCGAGCGGGAGGCTCACGGGCCTGCCGCTCGCAGCCGAGTGCTCGATGGCGAGCGTCACTTCGAGCGTGGCGCGTGCCTCGCGGACAGTCGCCAGGACGCAGGGCTTCCCCACCGCGAGATGGTCGAGCCAGGCCCGCGTCTCGTTCGCGACCGGGCCCCAGAAATCGCCCAGCGCCCAGTCGCCCGGCGTGCCGCTCTGCAGGAACACCAGGTTGACCGCCTGGTCCGGCAGGTACACGTGGGGCACGCCCTTCTCGCTGCAGAGGATCTGGTCGGTGTGGTCGTCGTCGAGAATCATCACGCCGCCGGTGCCGAGCACCTCGACCCGCGCCGCATGGCCGCGCGCGGGGTACTCATCCGGCAGCGAATAGGCGATGCCGAGGTTCACCACCGCGCCGTCGGCATAGGTCAGGATTGCGAAGCTGACATCGTCGGTGTCGAAGCCGGAATCCTTGAGCACGCCCTTCTGTCCCCGCGCGAAGACTTCCTTCACCCGCGCGCCCTCGAGCAGCCAGTTCATGAGGTCCACGTAGTAGGTCAGCGCGTCCACCACCGGGGTCGCGTCGGGGTTGCGCTCGAGGATTGCCGTCGCCTGGGAGCGCAGGTTGAAGACGCGCGCGGCGCCCCCGACGATCCGGCCGAGCCGGCCCTGGACGATCTGCTCCTTGGCGATCAGGTAGCGCTCCTTGTAGCGGCGGCTGTAGCCGACGCGCACGCTGACGCCCGCGTCGTCGGCCGCGCGGAGAACGCGGTCGGCATCGGCGAGCGTGAGCGCGATCGGCTTCTCCACCAGCACCGGCTTGCCGAGCCCGATCGCCTGCAGGAGCGGCTCGACATGCGCACCCTCGCTCGAGGAAACGATGACGGCGTTGACCTCGGGACGCGATATGACCGCCGCGTTGTCGCCCGAATGGAACTGCGCTCCGGTCTTCTGCGCGAGCTCGCGCGCCCGCGCCGGCTCCGCGTCGGCAACCGCCAGGAACTTGACCGCCGGATGCTCCGAAGCCAGTCGCGCGCGCAGCCCGCCAATGCGCCCGGCGCCGACGACGGCGATGCCGAGCTCCCTGCGACTTGTCATGGGGCTCCCGTTTCAGCCGGTTAATCCACGCGCACGCCGGCGTCCTTCACCACCTTCGCCCACTTCACGAGCTCGCTCTTGATGTAGCGCCCGAGCTCCTCGGGCAGGCTGCCGATCGGGTCGATCGCGTTGCTCACCAGGAATTTTCGGTAGTCCGGCAGATTGAGCGCGCGCACGATTTCGGCATTGAGCCGCCCGATGATTTCGCGCGGCGCGCCGGCGGGAGCAAGAATGCCGTACCAGACCCCGGCGTCGTATCCCGGCAGCCCGGCTTCGGCGACGGTGGGAAGATCGGGGATCGAGGCGGGTCGCTTGGCCGTGCTCACCGCGAGCGCGCGGATGCGGCCGCTCCGGATATGCGGCCAGGAGGCGAGCTGCGTCGAGAACAGCACCTGCACCTGCCCCGCGATGAGATCGACCAGCGCCGGCCCGCCACCCTTGTACGGCACGTGCAGCATCGTGATCCCGGCCATCGAGCTCAGCAACTCAGCCGCGAGATGGCCACCGCTGCCGTTGCCAGACGAGGAGTACGCGATCTGTCCCGGCCGCGCCCGGGCGAGCGCAACGAGCTCCTTGACCGATTTCACGGGCAACGAGGGATGCACGACGAGGATGTAGGTGCCGGTCCCGAAGAGCGTGATCGGCGCATAGTCCCTGACCGGATCGTAGGGGACCTTGCCGTAGAGCGCGGGATTGATCGCGAGCTGGGCGGTCAGAGCGAGCACGATGGTATAACCGTCGGGCGCCGCGCGCGCGACGTGCTCCATGCCGATGTTGCCGTTCGCGCCGCCGCGGTTTTCCACCACGACCTGCTGACCCAGGCCTTCCGCCAGCTTCTGCGCGAGCGGCCGCCCGATCGTGTCCGAGCCGCCGCCCGGCGGGTAGGGAATGACGAGCCGGACCGGCTTTTGGGGATAAGGCTGCGCGATCGCGGCGCAGGCAGCGCACAGCGCAATGATCCAGGCCAGCGCGCATACCGCGTACCCCCCCGCGAACCTGCTGACCAGCATGCGGCCCCCTTTCAGCTTGCGCTTGTGCACCGGGATTCTATCAGCGGCATACTGTGTGTATCATAAAGACCCCCCGCGATACCCTGCGGAGATTCTCCCTGCAACGACCCTATTGGAGGAGAAAAACAATGCGCCTGCTACTTTCACGATTCCTGCACACCCCCATTGTCAAGTCGCTCGCGTTCAGTACGCTCGCGTTGACGATGGGCTACGCGGTTGCCCAACAGATGGTCGGCCCCCAGAACAAGCCGCCCGATGACAAGGAGGTCGCGGTGCGAAAATCGAAAGGGGGCTACGTTCCCGAACGGGTGAAGAATCCGAACCTGTCGCCGCACCCGGCGAGGATGACCGTGACACCGCCCTCGGAGATTCCGCTCGACAAGATCAAGGTGCCCAAGGGCTTCCAGGTCGAGCTCTGGGCCCATGGCATGCCCGGGGTGCGCATGATGGCGCGCGGCTCCAAGGGCACCATCTGGGCGGGCACGCGCATCATCGGGCGCGTCTACGAGATCAAGGACAAGGGCGGCCAGCGCACGCACCGCATCCTCGCCGAGAAGCTCGTGCAGCCCAACGGGGTGGCCTTTCAGGGCGGCAATCTCTACGTCATGGCGATCAACCGCGTCTTCCGCTACGACGGCATAGAGGACAACCCGAACGTCAAGCCCGTGGAGTTGACCGAGGCATTCAAGCTGCCGCCCGATGTGCACCACAACTGGAAATTCATCGCCTTCGGCCCCGACAGCCGGTTATACGTGCAGGTCGGTGCCCCCTGCAATATCTGCGAGCCGAGCGATCAGCACGCGCAGATCCGCCGCTACGTCGCGGACGGCTCGAACATGGAGGTGGTGGCGCGGGGGGTGAGAAATACCGTCGGCTTTGATTTCCATCCGCAGACCGGCCAGCTGTGGTTCACCGACAACGGGCGCGACTGGATGGGTGACGACGGCCCGCAGGACGAGCTGAACCGCGTCTCCAAGATGGGCGAGTTCTTCGGCTTTCCCTATTGCCACGCGCAGGGCATTCCGGACCTGGACTTCAAGAAGAAGGAACCCTGCAAGGGCGTGACCCTGCCGGTTGCGCTGATAGGGCCGCACGCCGGGGCGCTCGGCATGCGCTTCTACACGGGCAGCATGTTCCCGAAGGAGTACGTGAACTCGATCTTCGTCGCGCGCCGGGGCTCCTGGAACCGCAACGTGCAATTTGGTTATGACGTTGCCAACGTCCGGGCGAGCGCCGACGGCAAGAACGCGAAAGTAATGCCGTTCATGACTGGATTCCTGGACTCCAAGGAGAACAAATTCTGGGGCCGGCCGGTGGACGTACTGCAGCTCCCCGACGGCTCGCTGCTCGTGTCCGACGAGCAGAATGGGGCGATCTACAGAGTGAGCTACAAGAAGTAAATGCAGAGCTTCGACGCGGCGCGGCGGATGGGCGTTATCCGCCGCGCCGTCGCGTTAGGCTGCGCCGTCGCGCTCGCGGCGGGCTCCGCATACGCCCAGTCCAAGGCCGATCCGTCGCGTGGCGCAGCCAAGGCCGCGCCCTGTGCGGGGTGTCACGGCTCACCGGACCGCGTGCCGCTCGCCGGCACGCCGTATCTCGCCAGCCAGCAGGGGGAGTTCCTCATCCTGCAGATGTTCCTGATGCGCGAGGGGCTGCGCGACGTGTCGCAGATGGCGGGCATGCTCAACGGCTTTTCGGACCGGGACCTCGACGACGTTGCGGCCTACTTCGCCAGCCAGTCGCCCGCGCGCGCCGAAGCCGGCGGCGATCCAAAACTCCGCGCGCGGGGCGCGGCGCTGGCGAAGGGCATGGCTTGCGGGAGCTGCCATCTCGACAATTACAGCGGCCAGCGGCAGGTTCCGCGGATCGTGAATCAGCGGGAAGACTACCTCGTCGCGGCGATGATGGCGTATCGGGACAACAAGCGCACGGGCGCTGACACCAGCATGAACGGCATCCTCTACCAGGTGCCGGACAGCGACATCCGGGCGCTGGCGCATTTCCTCGCGCACCAGTAAACCCCCTCCGCGCCCCTTTATTCTGCGGTCTGCAGGTCGACGGCGCGGGTCTTGAGCGTTGTGTCCGCCTTCAGGACGTGCTTCGCGACCTTGTGCGTGGCGTGTGCGGCAGCTCCTCGACGATGAGCACGAAGCGCGGCACCTTCATCGCGGTCAGGCGCTCCGCGCACCATTGCGCGATTTCCCGCGGCGTGAGGGTCACGCCCGGCTTGGCGACAACCGCGACCAGGATCTCGTCCTCGCCCAGTTCCGAAGGCACCGGCACCGCCGCCACCTCGAACACGCCGGGATGCGATTGGACCACGCGGTCGATCTCGGCGCCGGCAATGTTCTCGCCGCGGCGGCGGATGATGTCCTTCTTGCGCGAGACGAAGGTGTAGTAGCCGTCCGCGTCGCGCGTGACCAGGTCGCCGGTCATGAACCAGCCGTCGCGAATCGCCGCGCGCGTCTGCTCGGGATCGCGGAAGTATCCCTGCATGACGATGGGATGCTTCACCCAGAATTCGCCGACCACACCCGCGCCGACCTCGTTGCCGGCGTCGTCCACCACCTTGCACTCGGCCCATTTCCGCGCGGGATCGGGATGGCGCCCGACCGGTCCCATGGTGCCTGCCTTGTCCGGGCCCTCGAACGGAACGCAGCAGACCCCGGGAATTTCGGTCATGCCGAAGCCGCCGAGCAGATGCGGGATGTGGAACTCATCGCGGAATGGCGCGACGATGTCGGCGCGCATCCCGTAGACCTTGGTGATCCGGTGCTCGGGCCGGAACTCCGAGCGCGGCCGGCGCGCGAGGATGCGGCCGATCGCCTCGATGATGTTGACCTGGGTCGCGCCGGTTTCGACCGCGGCGTTCCAGAACTCCGAGGCCGAGAAGCGCGGCATCAGAATCAGCGTGCAGCCCGCGGCGAGCGTCCCCGCGGTCGAATAGAACAGCGCGTTGACGTGGAACATCGGCAGCACCGCCATCACGCGCTCCTCCGGCTGCAGCCACAGCCGCGAGACGTTCGATTCGCCCGCGGTGACGAAGTTGCGCTGGCTGTGCATCGCGCCCTTGGGAAAGCCGGTCGTGCCCGAGGTGTAGATGATCAGGACGGTATCCTCGGGCCCGGCTGGCGGCGGCAACTGAACCTCCGGGGCGCGCGCGATCTCGTCGAAGAAATTCGGCGCGTCGGGCGCATGGCCGTCGAACAGGACCAACCACGGCTCGGGACGGATGCCCTCGCACGCCTTGCGCGCGACCGGCAGCACGTCCCCGGCGCAGGCCACCCCGGACACGCCCGCGTGCTTCAGCACGTAACCCGCCTCCTGCACGCCGAACTCCGGATTGCCCGGCACCATGATCGCGCCGATGCGCGCGCAGGCGAAAAGCAGCAGCGCGTGACCGATGTCGTTGCGCGCCAGCACGCCGACGCGGTCGCCCCTGCGCACGCCGCGGCCGGCGAGAAGATGCGCCGTCCTCGCGGCCGCCGCGCCGAATTCCGCCCAGCTCCAGCTCTTGCCGGCGTAGACGATGAACGGCCGGCCGGGATCGCGCTGCGCCCGGCTCGCGAACGCTCCGTTCAACGTGTAGTCGTGCGCCGGGTAGAGCTGCAGGACATCGAGCGGCTTCAGCATCAGGATTCAGAAAAACCAGACCGCCTGCTGCGCGAGGAATTCCTGATCGAGGCGCAGACGGTCGCCGCGATCCAGGGGAATCGCGGCGCGGCTACGGTGCGCTTCGCCTCGCCGAGGGGCCGGAGCGCTGCATGGGCGCTCCGCCCGGCCAGAACAGGGCCACCACAAGGCCCAGCGGCAGGACCGCCGCCCAGACCAGGCCGAACTGCTTGAAAGCCTGGGCGTCGGTGGTGGCTTCGAGCTTGTTCTGCACCCACGAGTCGCGCTGCCTCACGTCGGATTCCGTCGGCGCGTACGGCTTCAGCGCGCCGTCCTGGTCGATGAACCGTATGAACTTGCCGGAGTTGACGAACACGGAGCTCGCGAGGATGCGCGTGTACTCGGTGCGCTGGTCCGATGGAAGCTCGCGCCCCCACTCTCCGGTGATCGACACGGCGGGAAACGAATCCATCCGGACGACGAGATCCCTGGTGACGACGTGCAGGTAGAACCACGTCGCGACCAGGATTGCGTAGATGGCGATCGCCCCGGCGCACTTGAGAACGGCCCGGGTCCGCAGCCCGTGCGCCCGGATCTCCAGAACGCCCTGAACCGTCCACGCGAGCACGAGAGCGGCCAGTCCGAAATTAACTACCACGTCGAGGACGCCGGTCATGTGGATTCTCCCGTTCTATTGAGCCTCGGCCAATCAGGCGCCGGCGGCATCGCCGTCCGCAATTTGCCACGACGGCGTCAAACCGGCAACTAGCGCAGATAATCGCGCTGCCGCTTCCTGTAGGCTTCCGCGCTCACCAGCGCGTCCATTTCCTTCGCCGACGCGATCCGGTCCTTGAGATCGGCGGGGGCGCCGCCGTTGTAGAGATGCGTGTAGACCTCCTTCAACGCCTTGACGGCGGCCGGCAGCGGCTGGTGCCCCTGGAGCAGGACGCGCGCGCCCGCCGCCGCGAAGTCCTCGCGCCTGATCGTCGCGGGCGCCGACCCGACCATGACCGGGAGCCCCGCACTCTCATGGACCGCCCTCACCTGGTCCGCCGACTCGACGCCGACCACGAAGATCGCGTCCACGCCGCATGCCGCGAACGCTTGCGCGCGCTTCACGGCGCCCCCGGTCCCTTCCACCTTCAAGGCCGCCGTGCGCCCGAGTATCGAGAGCGACGGGTCACGACGCGCGGCGACCGCGGCTTTCAACTTGCCGATCATCTCCGCCAGCGAGATCAGCTCATCGGTGCCTTCAGCCTGCCCGAAGCGGGCCGGCAACACGGTGTCCTCGATGCTCAATGCGGACACGCCGGCGTGCTCGAGCTCCTCCACCGTGCGCATCACGTTCAGCGCGTTGCCGTAGCCGTGGTCGGCGTCCACGATGAGCGAAAGCCCGCTCGCGCGCAGGATGCGCCGGACCTGGTCGGCGAACTCCGTCAAAGTCAGGACGATGAGATCGGGCGCGGCGAGCGTCGTGTTCGATGCGACCGAGCCGGCGAGCATGCCGAGCTCGTAGCCGACGGACTCGGCGACGCGCGCCGAGAGCGCGTCGTACACGCTCGCCGGCGACAGGCACTTCGTCCCGGCGAAAACCGCGCGCAGCCGCTTGCGTTGGTCGGTGTGGTTCACGCCATCTCCCTTCAAACTGCCATCAAGTCCATGAACTCGTTCACCGGCATCGCCTCCAGCCGCTTCTGGTCGAGGCAGGCGCGGAGGATCGCGTCGCGCTGCTTGGGGGCGAAGACGCGCGCGACATTCCTCTCGAACTTTTCCATCAGCACGGGAATGCCCTCCTTGCGGCGGCGGCGGTGGCCGAGGGGGTAGAGCACCTCGGCGAGCGGCGTCTTCGTGCCGTCCTTGAAGAAGACCTGGATGGAATTGGCGTTGGCGCGCTTCGCGGGGTCGTGATACTCGCGCTCGTACCGCGCCGACTCCTTCAACGTCATCTTCGCGCGCAGTGCGTCGATGCGCGGGTCGGCGGCGACGTGGTCCTCGTAGTGTTCCGCCGTCATGGTGCCGTAGATCAAGCCGATCGCCATCATGTACTGCATGCAGTGGTCGCGGTCCGCGGGATTGTGCAGGGGACCCGACTTGTCGAGGATCACCATGGTCGAGTTGTGGCACCGCACCTCGATCCGCTGCACGTCGTCGAGGCGGTCCTTGACCAGGGAATGGAGCTGGATCGCAGCCTCCACCCCGCTCTGCCCGTGGAACGCCGTGGGATAGGGGATCTTGAACAGGACGTTCTCCATGACGTAAGTGCCGAACGGGCGCTGGAACCGGAACGGCCGGTCCTCGAACAGCACTGCATAGAAGCCCCAGGTCTTGGCCGTCAACGCCGAGGGGCAGCCGATCTCGCCCTTCGCGGTCATCAGCGCGATGCGCACGGCGCGGCTCGCCGCGTCGCCCGCCGCCCACGACTTGCGCGGCCCGGTGTTGGGCTTCCTGCGGAAGGTCGTCAGCGCGTGCCCGTCCACCCATGCCTGCGACAGGGCGTCGATGATTTCCTCGCGCGTCCCGCCGAGCAGCCGGGTCACCAAGGGCGTGGTGGCCACTTTCACGAGGATGGTGTGGTCGAGCCCCATCGCGGTGAACCCGTTCTCCAGCGCGAGCCCGCCCATGATCTCGTAGGTCTTGACCGCCGACTCCAGCACCTCGCGCATGGCGAGCGGTCGCCTCCCCTGCGCCGTGCGCGTCCGCGAGATCCAGTCGGCCACCGCCAGGATCCCGGAAAAGGTGTCGGAGGGGTGAATCACCGTCGCGCCGTAGAACGCGTCATTGAAGTCGAGCCAGCGCACGAGCGCGCCGATGTTGAACGCCGCGCGCTCCGGGTCGAGGGCGTACGGCGTGCCCGGCACGCGCGCCCCGTTCGGCACCACGGTGCCCGGCACGACCGGGCCGAGCAGCTTGGTGCAGGCGGGATAAGCGAGCGCCTCGAACCCGCAGCCCAGGCTGTCGATCAGCGCAAGCCGCGCCGTTTCGAGCGCGAGGCTGCTTTTCACCGGGTAGCGGTCGACGTAATCGGCTATCTGGGTGAGGACTTTGTCGGGAGCGGGACGGGCGTTGGAGAGCGGCGCATTCATATCGGCTATCGTCATCAAAGCGGTGGAGTATATTGCAATTCATCCGCCGGTTAGAATAGTGCAATCCTGATCGCAGCACGTCACCTGCTCGAGGCGCCCGTGTCAGCCATGCCCCAACCCAACCCGAAGCGGCGGGAGTTCTACGAGCGCATATCCCGCCACGACCTCGCGCCGCTGTGGGAAGTGCTCGGCGCGCTGGTCCCGCCGAAGCCGGCCACGCCCTGCGTTCCCGCGCTGTGGAAGTACCGCGACATCCGCTCCTACGTCATGGAAGCGGGCGAGCTGATTTCGGCGGCGGAAGCCGAGCGGCGCGTACTCGTCCTCGAGAATCCCGGCCTGCGCGGCGCGTCCTCCATCACGCATACGCTCTACGCCGGGCTGCAGCTGATCCTGCCCGGCGAGGTCGCGCCGAGCCACCGGCATACCCAGACCGCGCTGCGCTTCATCGTCGAGGGCACGGGAGCGTATACGGCGGTGGACGGCGAGCGCGTGACGATGCGCCCGGGCGATTTCATCATCACGCCGTCCTGGACCTGGCACGACCACGGCAACCCGGGAGCCGAGCCGGTCGTGTGGCTCGACGGGCTCGACGTCCCGATGGTGGCGTACTTCGACGCCGGATTCATGGAGCGCTATCCGGAGGCGACCCAGCCCGTCCTGCGCAAGGAGGGCGATGCGGAAGCGCGCTACGGATCCAACCTGCTGCCGGTCGGATACGCGCCGCAATCGCTCACGTCGCCGGTGTTCTGCTACCCCTATGCCCGCACCCGTGAAGCGCTCGAAACGTTGCGCCGCGGCGAAGATTGGCATCCGTGCCACGGCTTGAAGCTCCAGTACTCGAATCCCGCGACCGGCGGCTACCCGATGCCCACCATCGGCGCGTTCGTGCAGCTGCTGCCGAAGGGGTTCCAAGGCAAGCCCTACCGCACGACCGACGGCACCGTGTACTGCGCGGTCGAGGGCCGCGGCCGCACCCGCATCGACGGGAACGCTTTCGAATGGGAGGCACAGGACGTGTTCGTCGCGCCGTCGTGGAGCAAGGTGCAGCATGAAGCGGGGGGCGATGCGGTGCTGTTCAGCTTCTCCGACCGCCCGGCGCAGAAGGCCCTCGGCCTGTGGCGCGAGCAGGCGCCGTGCGAGTGAACCGGTCACCGGTCACTGGTGAAGCTGTATAGCTACTTCCGCAGCTCCGCGGCCTACCGCGTCCGCATCGCGCTCAACCTCAAGGGGCTGCCCTATGAGACCGTCCCGGTGCATCTCACGCGCGGAGGCGGCGAGCAGCGAGCTCCCGGCTATCGCAAGCTGAATCCCCAGGCCCTGGTTCCGGTGCTCGAGGACGGCGGGCGCGTGCTCACGCAGTCTCTCGCCATCATCGAGTACCTGGATGAAATCCACCCGCGGGTGCCGCTCCTGCCGAAGGATCCGCTGTCGCGGGCGCGGGTGCGCGCGCTGGCGCTCGCCGTCGCCTGCGATCTCCATCCGCTGAACAACCTTAGGGTGCTGAACTACCTCACCGGCCCGATGGGTCTCGCCGAGGACGCGAAGCTTACGTGGTACCGCCACTGGATTGCGGAGGGGCTGGGAGCGCTCGAAGCGAGCCTCGCCGGCGACCGCGAGACC
>JBOIEM010000086.1:0-5294 GCA_050741115.1 Burkholderiales bacterium | reverse complement strand
GGTCGTATCCGACCACGCTCGCCGGATAGACGCGCCCGTCCCCGGCGACGACGAGGATGGAGCCCGCCTCGAGTATGAGGTAGCCGATCGTGAGGATGAGCCCCTTGTCTCCGAACACCACCCCGCTGCCCTCGCGCTCTGCCCCGAGGTTGTCGGAGGTGCGCGCATCCGGCACCGCCTTGATGGACAGCTTGACGACGGAATCGAGCGGAACGCTGTCGGCGCGCAGCTCGGGCACGGCGACATGAGCGGCGCGCCAGGCCGACAGGGCGGCGGTGAAGAAAGAAACGGTCACGGTTGGAGTGCGCATTGAACGGCAGCATCCTGTCCGTTCCAACGCGCGCAACTAAGCCGGCGCGCTGCGTCCGGGTTCGACCAATGGTAACGAGGCGCTTGCCGGCCGGCAACGGGTGCCGGGGGAATCGGAAAACAGCGGTTACGCCGAGGGGCGGTAGCGGACGCCGATGATCTCGATCTCGGCCTCGCCGGCCGGGGTCGCGAGCGTCACGACGTCGCCCGAGCGCTTCTTGAGCAAGACCCGGGCGATCGGCGACAGCCAGCTCACCTGGCCGCGCTTCACGTCCACTTCGTCCACGCCGACGATGGTGATGGTGCGCTCCTCGCGCCCGCCCCGCACGTAGGCATAAGTGACCGTGGCGCCGAAGAATATCTGGTCGGAGCCGCCGCGCCGCACCGGATCCACCACTTCCGCGCTGTCGAGGCGCTTGTTGAGGTAGTGAATGCGGCGGTCGATCTCGCGCAGCCGCTTCTTCCCGTAGAGGTAATCGCCATTCTCCGAGCGATCGCCATTGGAGGCCGCCCACTGGATGGTCTTGACCAGCTCGGGGCGCTCGGCGTCGAGCAGCTTGCTCAACTCGGTTTTGAGCCGCGCGTAACCCTGCGGCGTGATGTAGTTTTTGACTTCCGGCGTGGCCGCAGCAGCAGCGCGTCCGATGCCATTGCGGCCATGACCGTTGCCGTTACGCCCGTTGCCGTTGCCGTTGCGATTACGCGAGGGTGTCTCTGTCTTGCTCATGGTAGTGTGGTTGCGGTGCGTTTCGAGCGGGGGAGCCTCATAGTATAGCAAAAACAACGTATTACTGGCGATAGCCCGGCTGAAGCCCCAGGACGCCGCCCAAACCGGATGCGTTTGAATTGTCGCTCCCAATTTCATATTGTAAAATCGACCGCAAAAACCGATTCAACTCCCTGCTGTGGCAAGACAAAAAGAAACCCGGTCCGCGATCCAGGTCATCGACCGCATGATGAGCCTGCTCGGGGCCCTCTCCCGCCACGGCTCCCCGGTCAACCTCAAACAGCTCGCCACCGAAACCCGGCTGCACCCCTCCACGGCGCACCGCATCCTCTCGGTGATGGTGGGCAGCCGGCTGGTGGACCGGATCGAGCCCGGCACCTACCGCCTGGGGATCCGGCTGCTCGAGCTGGGCAACCTTGTAAAATCGCGCATCAGCGTGCGCCAGGAAGCCCTTCCGCACATGCAGAGCCTGCACCAGGTGCTGGGCGAGACGGTCAACCTGTCCGTGCGCCACGACGACGAGGTCGTCTATATCGAGCGCACCTCCGGCAACAGCTCGATGATGCGGGTGGTACAGATCATCGGCGCCCGCGCCCCGCTGCACATCACCGCCGTGGGCAAGATCTTCCTGGCCGAGGATGGCCCCGAGGAGTGGGCGGAATACGCCCGCCGCACCGGCCTGCCGCGCTTTACCGAGAATACGCTGACCGATCCCGAAGCCCTGGCGCGGGAACTCGAGAAGGTCCGACGCCAGGGCTACGCCTCCGACAACGAGGAGGCCGAGAAGGGGGTTTCGTGCATCGGCGCCGGTATCTACAACGACGAGGGCAGGCTCGTCGCGGGCCTGTCCGTCTCCGCGCCCTCCGACCGGCTCAACAAGGCGTGGGCCGCGCAGGTGCGCCAGACCTCCGAGAGGATCTCGCGGTCCCTTGGCCACCAGACCCGGTGACTGGCCGGTGCTGGACGAGCCCCTCGTCATTCTCGACCTCGAGACGACCGGCGCCAACGCCGTCCACGACCGCATCACCGAGGTGGGGATGATCGAGGTCGAGCGCGGCCGCAGCACGGCCGAATGGTCCACCCTGGTGAATCCCGGGACGAGGATACCGCCGGCGATCCAGTCGCTCACCGGCATCACCGACGATATGGTCGCCCTCGCCCCGTCGTTCGCGGAGATCGCGCCGCTCCTGCTCGCGCGCCTCGAAGGAAAGCTGCTGGTCGCCCACAACGCGCGCTTCGACTACGGTTTTCTCAGGAACGAGTTCCGCCGCGCCGGGCTGCGCTATTCCAGCCGCGTGCTGTGCACGGTGAAGCTCTCGCGCCGACTCTTTCCACGGGAAGCGCGCCACAACCTCGACGCGCTGATGGCGCGCCACGGCCTGGCGTGCGACGCGCGCCACCGCGCGCTCGGCGACGCGCGCGCCGTGTGGCAGCTCCTCGACCGGTGGCGGAGCGAGGTCGCCCCCGATGCGGTTGCCGCCGCGGTGGACGCCCTGGTCAAGGCGCCCGCCGTTCCGGCGGGACTCGCGGAGGGCGCGCTCGACGAGATACCCGAGGCGCCCGGCGTCTATCTCTTCTACGGCGAGAACGGCGCCGCTCTTTACGTGGGGAAGAGCATCAACCTGCGCGCGCGGGTGCTGGCCCATTTCGCGGGCGACCATCGCGACGCGCGCGACATGAAGATTGCGCAGCAGGTAAATCGCGTGGACTGGATCGAAACCGCCGGCGAGCTGGGCGCGCTGATCGAGGAGTCGCGGCTGGTCAAGCGCCTCGCCCCGGTCTACAACCGCCGGCTGCGGCGCGCGGCGGAGCTGTGCGCGTGGCACTGGCGGGCCGAGGAGTTGCTCGCCCCACCCCGGCTGGTCGGCGCGGACGACCTGGGACGGGTGCGGTTCGACGACCTCCATGGATTGTTCCGCTCGCGCTCCGCCGCGCTGGAGGCATTGCGGGAAATCGCCGCCACACACCAGCTTTGCCCGATCGTCCTCGGCCTGGAGAAAGGCAAAGGCCCCTGCTTCGCGCACCAGATCAAGCGCTGCCGCGGCGCCTGCGTCGGAAGAGAATCGCGCGCGGTTCATGCGCTGCGGCTGGGGGCCGCGCTTGCGCAGCTGCGCATGCGACCATGGCCGTTCAGGGGACGGATCGGGGTGCGCGAAAACGGCGCAGAGCGGGAAGAGATCATCGTGCTCGACCGCTGGTGCTATCTCGGCACGGTGCGCTCCGAGGCCGAGCTGGGCGAGCTCCGCGGCCAGCGCCCGCTGGCGGCGTTCGATCTCGACACCTACAGGATACTCACGCGCTTCTTCGCGCGCCCGCGCGGCGAGTACAAGGTGATCGAGCCCGCTGCCTGAGCTAGGATCGACATGAAACCCCATTTGCCTCGCTGACCATGGCTCGCAGGAACGAGGAAACGCAGGCGCGCGTCGATCTCACGGCGGCGCTGCGCTGGGCGAACCGGCTCGGCTTCGGCGAGGGCATCTGCAACCATTTCAGCGTGGAGATTCCGGGACGGTCCGGGCATTTCCTGATCAACCCCCAGGGCCTGCACTGGTCGGAGATCACGCCCGGCGACCTGGTGACGGTGGATGCGGCGGGCCGCAAGGTCGGGGGCCGGCACGACGTCGAGCCCACGGCATTCTTCATTCACGGCGCCATGCATCGCGCGAAGCCCTCGGCCAGGTGCGTGATGCATACGCACATGCCGTTCGCCACCACGCTCACCGTGGTCCACGGGGGCCGGCTGGAATGGGCGAGCCAGAACGCGCTCAAGTTCCACGGTCGCGTCGCCTACGACGACCATTACAACGGTTTGGCGCTGGACGGGACGGAAGGCGAGCGGATCTGCTCGATGGCGAAGGACGCCGACGTGGTGTTCCTCGGCAACCACGGCGTCATCGTTTGCGGTCCTTCGGTCGCGCTCGCCTTCGACGACCTCTACTACCTCGAGCGCGCTTCCATGCTGCAGGTGCTGGCGATGGGCACCGGCAAGCCGCTGCGCATCGTGTCCGAGCGCGTCGCCATGACGACGGGCAAGCAGATGATGGAGGACACGCAGCAGTCCGAGCTGTACTTCGAAGCGTTGAAGCGCCTGCTCGACCGCGAGGAGCGCGGCTGGTCGCGCCTCAAGTAAGGGATGGGGGATGAGAAGTTTCGGGCGCCGGCCCGCAAACCTCAGTGGACTACGAGGGGCTGGTTCAGCAGAACGTCGAAACTGTCGAGAAACTCGTCCACGCGCTCGACGGAGGCATCCTCGGCGACGGCGGCTTCCAGCGATTGCACGAACCGGTCGGCGACGTCGCCCTGGAAGAACGTGCCGCGGGCGTTGCGCTTGTCGACCAGCTCGTAGCCATGCTGCGCGGGGTATTCCACCACGTAGTAGCTGTCGCTGCTGTAGATGACGTTCATCGCCGTTTTACGCCTCATGCCCGTAAACAACGCTGTTCCGGGCTCTCGGGTTGACATTCTTAGCAAGACCCGTTCCAAGCGCAGTGACCGTTCTCACGTCACGGAATTTGGGGGCGCGGACGGTCAATTTCAAGCAATAAGCGGCACCCCGGGAGTTGCGCGGTAAGTCACTTGTACTAAGTGATGGGACTTATTCCACACCCCGGCCTGGGTGCGGTCACTCGAACTTCGTCACTCGTCGGTCGCGATTCGTCAGTCGACAGACGTGACGCGTCACCTGCCGTGGGAGCGGCGCAACTGGCTCAGCGCGATTCCGGCGAGGATCAGGAGCAGTCCCGAGTAGGCGTTCGCGCCGGGTTCTTCGCCCAGCAACGCCACCCCGATGAGCAGCGCGACGATCGGGGTGCCGTAGTTGATCAGCGACATGAAGGTCGGCCCCGCGGACGCGATGAGCTTCAAATGCACGAGGGTTGCGATGGCGGTCGGGCCGATGCCGATCCAGAAGAGGATCGAAACCGCGGTCCAGCCCGGATCGAGATGCCACGGCTGGTCCACCACCAGTGCGACCGGCACGCTCACCAGGGCCGCGATGGCGATGATGGCGGCGGAGGCAATCATCACGTCGCCCTTGAGCGTAACGCGTATGATCACGCCGTTCGCCGCGTAGCACAGCGCGCCGGCCAGCACCGAGAGTTGGGCCAGGACTTCGATCGGTGCGCCGCCCAGGCCGGCCAGCGCCGCCGGCCCCATCAACACCACGATGCCCGCGAAACCCAGCAGGAAGCCCAGGACGCGGTTGCGGGTCATGCGCTCGCCCGCGACGAAGAAATGGGCGAGCAGCACGGTCGTGAGC
>JBOIEM010000085.1:0-5500 GCA_050741115.1 Burkholderiales bacterium | reverse complement strand
AAGGGCGCGGCGGCGCTCGTCATCGACAAGCGCCTGCAGCTGCGCCCGATCATCCACGGCGGCGGCCACGAGCAGGGGCTGCGTTCCGGGACGGAGAACGTCGCCGCCATCGTCGGCTTCGGTGCTGCATGCGAGCTTGCGGCGGGACGGATGCGGCAGCTCGCGCAGCGGCTGGAAGCGATGCGTGCGCGGCTGGAGCGGGGATTGCACGAGATGGGCGCGGTGATATTCGGGGAAGATGCGCCGCGCGTCGCCAATACGTCGTATTTCGCGTTCACGGGCATCATGGGCGAGACCCTGGTGATCGAGCTCGACAAGGCGGGCTGGGCGGTCGCCCCGGGTGCCGCGTGCTCGAGCGCGAATCCGGAGCCCTCGGCGACGCTGCTCGCCATGGGCGTCGATCCGGAGCTTGCGCGCGGCGCAGTGCGCTTCTCGCTGGGCGCGGGAAACACGATCGAGCAGGTGGAGGGATTCTTGCGGGCGTTGAAAGGAGTCGCGACGCGGCTCAGGAGCCTGACGGCGATGGCGGTCTGATTTGAGTGATGAGAGGCATGCAATGGCGATACAGCTGACGCGAGACGCGGCAAGACAGATCCGGAAGCAGCTCACCGAGCGCGGGCGCGGCATCGGGCTGCGCGTGGGCGTGAAAGACGTGGGCTGCTCCGGCTTCGGCTATACCTACGACTTTGCCGACGAGATGCGGGCCGACGACCGCCTGTTCGAGGCGCACGACGCGAAGGTGGTGGTGGATGCGAAGAGCCTGGAATTCCTCGACGGCTCGACCCTCGACTACGTGAAGGAAGGCCTGAAGCGGGTGTTCAAGTTCACCAATCCCAACGTGGACGCGACGTGCGGCTGCGGCGAGTCCTTCAGCGTCAAGGACAAGGCGTAATGAGCACGGTGCTCGAAAACCTGATCAATCAGCCCTACCAGGCCGGCTTCGTCACGCCGATCGAGGCGGACACGGCGCCGAAGGGGTTGAACGAGGACGTGATCCGGCTGATCTCCGCCAAGAAGGGGGAGCCGGAGTGGCTGCTGGAATTCCGCCTCAAGGCTTATCGCCACTGGCTCACCATGCAGGAGCCGACCTGGCCCAACGTCAAGTACCCGAAGATCGACTTCCAGGACATCATCTTCTACTCGGCGCCCAGGCCGAAGAAGCTCGCGAGCATGGACGAGGTGGACCCGGAGCTGCTGCGCACCTTCGAGAAGCTGGGCGTGCCGATGAACGAGCGCGCCAAGCTCGCCGGGGTGGCGGTGGACGTGATCTTCGACTCGGTGTCGGTCGCGACCACCTACAAGCAGAAGCTCGCCGAGGTCGGCATCATTTTCTGCTCGATTTCGGAAGCGGTGCGCGAGCATCCCGTGCTGGTGCGCCAGTATCTCGGCAGCGTCGTGCCGACCGGCGACAACTACTACGCGGCGCTGAACTCCGCGGTGTTCACCGACGGCTCGTTCTGCTTTATCCCCCGCGGCGTCAAATGCCCGATGGAGCTTTCCACCTATTTCCGCATCAATACCGAGTCCTCCGGGCAGTTCGAGAGAACCCTCATCGTTGCCGAGGAGGGTTCCCACGTGTCCTACCTCGAGGGCTGCACGGCGCCCAAGTTCGACACCAACCAGCTGCACGCCGCGGTGGTGGAGCTGGTCGCGCTCGACGACGCCGAGATCAAATACTCGACGGTGCAGAACTGGTACGCCGGCGACGAGAACGGCGTCGGCGGCATCTACAACTTCGTTACCAAGCGCGGGCTGTGCAAGGGCAGGAATTCAAAAATCTCATGGACCCAGGTCGAAACCGGCTCCGCCATCACCTGGAAGTACCCGTCGTGCGTGCTCCTCGGCGACAACTCGATCGGCGAATTCTATTCGGTCGCGCTGACCAACCACCACCAGCAGGCCGATACCGGCACCAAGATGGTGCACATCGGGAAGAACACCCGCAGCCGCATCATCAGCAAGGGGATCTCGGCGGGGCAGTCGAACAACAGCTACCGGGGACTGGTGAAGATCGGGCCGCGGGCGGAGAACGCGCGCAACTACTCGCAGTGCGATTCGATGCTGATCGGCGCGAAGAGCGGCGCCAACACCTTTCCCTACATCCAGGTGCAGAACAGCGGCGCCACGGTCGAGCACGAGGCGACCACCTCCAGGATAGGCGAGGACCAGCTGTTCTATTTCACGAGCCGCGGCATCGGCGCGGAAGAGGCGGTCTCGATGATCATCAACGGCTTCTGCCGCGACGTGTTCCAGCAGCTGCCGATGGAGTTCGCGGTGGAAGCGACCAAGCTTCTGGGTCTGAAGCTCGAAGGGAGCGTCGGATGATCCGCGCCGGCGCCAAGGTTCTGCTCGAGGTGAAAGGGCTGCGCGCGAAGGTCGCGGGGGTCGAAATCCTCAAGGGGATAGACCTCACCGTGCGCGCGGGAGAGGTGCATGCGGTGATGGGCCCCAACGGTTCGGGCAAGAGCACCTTCGCCAAGGCGCTCGCGGGCCACCCCGCCTACGAGGTGAGCGGCGGCACCGCCGCCTACGACGGCAGTGACCTGTTCGCGCTGGCGCCGGAACAACGCGCGCGCGCGGGGCTCTTTCTCGGCTTCCAGTACCCGGTCGAGATTCCCGGGGTGTCGAACAGCGCCTTCCTGCGGCTCGCCTACAACACGGTGCAGGCGGCGCGCGGAAAGGACGAGCTCGATCCCCTGGAATTCGACGACTACCTGCGCGAGAAGATGAGGCTGCTCGACATTGATACGAGCTTTCTCGATCGCGCGGTGAACGACGGCTTCTCCGGCGGCGAGAAGAAAAGAAACGAGATCCTGCAGATGGCGCTGCTCGAGCCGCGGCTTGCAATCCTCGACGAGACCGACTCCGGCCTCGACATCGACGCGCTGCGCGTGGTGGCGAACGGCATCAACCGGCTCATCAAGCCCGATAACGCGGTGGTGCTCGTCACGCATTACCAGCGCATGCTCAACTACATCGTGCCCGATTACGTTCACGTCATGGAAGGTGGGCGCATCGTCAAGACCGGCGGCAAGGCCCTCGCCGAGGAGCTCGAGGCGCGCGGATACGACTGGGTGAGGGTAGCGGCATGAGCATGACGAATCCCGTTGCCGCCACGCATCCGTACATCGATGCGCTGCTCAAAGGCTACGAGCCTGCGCCGAGCCGGCTCGGCTGGCTCAACAAGCGGCGCGCGCACGCGCTCGAGCGCGCCAATGCATTGACGCTACCCACCACGCGCGACGAGGAGTGGCGCTTCACCGACATTTCGCCGCTTACCAAGGTCCAGTTCCGGCCAGTCGCCGCAGCGCCGGGGCTCGCGATGGCGGACATTGCACCTTTCATTTCGCCCGAGGCGACCGCCCATCTGGTGTTCGTGGACGGTGTCTATGCTCCCGAGCTGTCGGCCAACGCCGGGTTGCCGTACGGGGTCGTCGTCACCAACCTCGCCGCGGCGCTCGGAACGCATGCGACCGTGATCGAGCCGCACCTCGCGCTCCATGCGGGCTTTGATCAGGAAGTATTCGCCGCCTTGAATACCTGCTATCTGCGCGACGGCGCCTTCATCTGGATCGCCCGCGGGCAGAAATGCCCGACGCCGGTGCAGCTGCTCCATGTTTCGACCCAGAATGCGGCGGCGGCTTACCCGCGCTGTCTGGTGGTCGCGGAGTCCGGCTCGGAGTGCACCCTGATCGAGGATTTCGTGAGCCTGGGTGATGCGGTCTATTTCAACGACACGGTGACCGAAGTCGTGGTGGGCGAAGCCGCGCGCGTGCAGCACGTGAAGCTCCAGCGCGAGGCCGGCGGCGCCTTCCACATCGCCACCTGCGCCGTGGCGGTGGCGAAGGACGCTCAGTACGCCTCGCACGCCATCACGCTCGGGGCGCGCATCTCGCGCCACAACCTCTATGTAGTGCAGCAAGGGGAAGGAGCGGAGGTGCGCATGGACGGCTTGGCGCTGGTTTCCGGTCGCCAGCTTGCCGATACCCACACCCTGATGGACCACGCGCGGCCCAGCGGTCACAGCAGGCAGCTGCACAAGTGCATCGTCGGCGGCGCGGCACACGCGGTGTTCAACGGCAGGATCGTGGTGCGGCCGGGCGCCCAGCTCACCGACTCGGCGCAACAGAGCCGCAATCTTCTGCTCTCGGGCAAGGCGCACGTGGACACCAAGCCGCAGCTCGAGATCTTTGCCGACGACGTGAAATGCGCGCATGGCGCGACCGTCGGCCAGCTCGATGCCGAGCAGCTGTTCTACCTGAGGAGCCGGGGATTGCCCGACGGCAGGGCGCGCAATTTGCTTACCTACGCCTTCGGCGCCGAGGTGATAGACCGCATCCCGGTGCCCTCGCTCGTCGAGCAGCTGGAGGAGACGGTGCTGGCGCAGACGCAGATCGCGGGTGAGCCATGAACGCCCCGCAAGCCGGGCTCAAGCGCGCGCCCGCCGGCGGTCTGGACGTCGAGCGCATCCGCGGCGACTTCCCGATCCTCAAGCTCAAGGTCAACGGCAGACCGCTGGTGTTCCTCGACAATGCGGCTTCGAGCCAGATGCCGCAGGCGGTGCTTGACCGCTGGGTCCGCTACCAGACCTCCCAGCACGCCAACATCCATCGCGCGGTCCACTACTTGTCGGAGACGGCGACCGCCGAGTACGAAGCGGCGCGGCGCAAGCTTGCCGCCTTCATCAACGCCAAAGAAGAGCGCGAGGTGGTCTTCACCAGCGGCACGACCGACGCCATCAACCTGGTCGCGCACGGCTACGGGCGCAAGTTCGTGGGCGCGGGCGACGAGATCGTGCTCACCACGCTCGAGCACCACTCCAACATCGTGCCGTGGCAGATGGTGGCGGAGGAGAAGGGCGCACGGATCCGGGTCGTGCCGGTCAACGACCGCGGCGAGCTGATCTTCGAGGAATACCTGAAGCTGCTCGGCCCCCGCACCCGGTTGGTGGGCGTGGGACACGTGTCCAATGCGCTCGGCACGATCAACCCGGTGCGCGAGATGATCGCGGCCGCGCACGAGAACGGCGTCCCGGTGCTGGTGGACGGCGCACAGGCCGCGCCGCATATGCAACTCGACATGCAGGCGCTCGATTGCGATTTCTACGCCTTCTCGGGGCACAAGATGTTCGGTCCGACCGGCATTGGCGTGCTCTACGGCAAGGCGGAGTGGCTGGAGAAGATGCAGCCCTACAAGGGCGGCGGCGACATGATTCTCTCGGTCACGTTCGAGAAGACGGTCTACAACGTGATTCCGGGCAAGTTCGAGGCCGGCACGCCGCCGATCGCGGCGGCAATCACGCTGGGCGCGGCGGCGGACTACATCGCCGGCATCGGCATGGGGCCCATCCACGCGCACGAGACCGACCTGCTGGACTATGCGACGGACCAGGTGAACCGCCTTCCGGGCGTGCGCATCATCGGCACCGCGGAGAAGAAAGCGGCGGTGCTCTCCTTCGTCGTGGACGGCGTGCATCCGCACGACGTCGGCACGCTGCTGA
>JBOIEM010000084.1:0-13821 GCA_050741115.1 Burkholderiales bacterium | reverse complement strand
ACCTGATCCGCGCCATGATGGAGAGCCAGGTGACGCTGCCGGACAGCGTATGGGGCAGGCTGCTCGCGAGCTGGATCGCCTTCTTCGCACTGATGGGAGCGTTGAACCTGCTCGTCGCCTACAACTTCTCGACGGACGCGTGGGTCAATTTCAAGCTGTTCGGCGGGATCGGCCTCATGCTGGCGTTCATCGTGCTGCAGGCGCTGATGCTCGCCCGCCACATCGAGAACAAGGCCGATTGACGTGACCGTCGCCGATCGCATCGAAAGCAGGCTCGCGGCGCTCGCGCCCGAATCGATGGAAATCGTCGATGAATCCCCCGCGCACGCCGGGCACGAGGGCGCAAGATCCGGGGGCGGGCACTACCGGCTCGTCATCGTCGCGCGGGCGTTCGAGGGTAAACCGGCCCAGCAGCGCCACCGCATGGTGTACGAGGCGCTCGGCCCGATGATGAAACACGAGATCCACGCGCTCGCCATCAAGGCCTACGCCCCCGGCGAGCATCTGGTGAAATCAACCCCAAAGGAATCCCGATGAAACTCATTCGAACTGCCTTGCTGGCGTCCGCGCTGGCCCTCGCCGCCGCCGCGCACGCCCAGGAGGGCGCCCTGGCGAAGGTGAACGGCGTGACGATCCCGCAGGCGCGCGCCGATATCCTCATGAAGGAGATGACCTCCCAGGGCCGCCCCGACACGCCGGAAATTCGCGACGCGATCCGCCAGGAACTCATCAACCGGGAGATCGTCGCGCAGGAGGCCGTCAAGAAGGGCCTCCACAAGAAACCCGAGGTCGTCACGCAGATCGACCTGCAGCGGCAGGCGGTCCTGATCAATGCCTACTTGCAGGAATACCTGAAGTCCCATCCCGTCAGCGACGACGCGGTCAAAAAGGAGTACGAGCGCGCCAAGGAATCGGCCGGCGCCCGCGAGTACAAGGTCCGACATATCCTGGTGGAAACCGAGGACGAGGCGAAGCAGATCACCGCCCAGATCAGGAAAGGCGCCAGCTTCGAGAAGCTCGCCGCCGATAAGTCCAAGGACCAGGGCTCGAAAGTCCGCGGCGGCGACCTCGACTGGGCGACGCCGGCGCGCTACGTTCCGGCGTTCGGGCAGGCCATCACGAAGCTGAAGAAGGGCCAGATGACCGACGCGCCGGTGCAGACGCAGTTCGGCTGGCACGTCATCCGGGTCGACGACGAGCGTCCCAGCAAGTTTCCCTCGTTCGAGGAGGTAAAGCCCCAGATCGAGCAGCAGGTGCGGCAGCAGACCGTCAACAAGGCCTTCACGGACCTGCGCGCCAAAGCCAGGATTGAGTGACCCGTATCACTCTTCACCCACACCACTTGCGTGCATTCCGGAACAGCCTGAGCCACGGCCCGTCCTCGCCCCAGTCACCGGGGTGCCAGGAGTTCTGCACGGCGCGGAATACGCGCTCGGGATGCGGCATGACGACGGTGAAGCGCCCGTCGGGCGTGGTGAGCCCGGTGATGCCGCCCGGCGACCCGTTGGGATTCCAGGGATAGGCCTCGGTCGGCGCGCCCCGGTTGTCCACGAAGCGCAGCGCGATGAGCGGCTGCGCGGCGTCCCGTGCCGCGGGGTTCCTGAATTCGGCGTAGCCCTCGCCATGCGCGGCCGCGATCGGCATGCGGCTCCCCGCCATGCCCGCGAAGAAGAGCGAGGGCGAGCGCTGTACTTCCAGCATCACGAAGCGCGCCTCGAACTGCTCGGAGCGGTTGCGCACGAAATGCGGCCAGGCGTCGGCGCCCGGGATCAGCTCGTGCAGGTTGCTCATCATCTGGCAGCCGTTGCATACGCCGAGCGCGAAGGTGTCGGGGCGCATGAAGAACGCCTCGAATTCCGCGCGCGCGCGGGCGTTGAACAGGATGGACTTGGCCCACCCCTCGCCCGCACCGAGCACGTCGCCGTAGGAAAATCCGCCGCAGGCGGCGAATCCCCGGTAGTCCTTCAGTCTCGCCCGGCCGGCGATGATGTCGCTCATGTGGACGTCGACCGCGGTGAACCCGGCGCGGTCGAAGGCGGCGGCCATCTCCACCTGCCCGTTCACGCCCTGCTCGCGCAGGATCGCGATGCGCGGGCGTCCGCCGCGGCTCACGTACGGCGCGGCGACGTCTTCACCGGGATCGAAGGTCAGCGCGGCATGCAGGCCGGGATCGGCCTCGTCGAGGTGGCGGTCGTATTCCTGCCGCGCGCACTCCGCATTGTCGCGCAGGCTTTGCAGGTGGAACGTCGTCTCGGACCAGGCGCGGCGCAGGTTGAGCAGCGTATCGTCGAACCGCGTGCTTGAACCGACGGATATTTCGAGGCGCCGGTCGCCGGTGACGGCGCCGATGACATGGCACGAGTCGCCAAGCCCGGCGCCGGCGAAGGCCCGCGTCACTTCCGGGAGATCACCCCGTCGCACCTGCAGTACCGCCCCGAGCTCCTCGTTGAACAGAAATTCGGGCGCCGACTTCCCGCCCGGAACGCCGGCGAGCCGGAGCGTTGCGCCGGTTCGTCCGGCGAACATCATCTCGCACACCGTGGTGAAGAGCCCGCCGTCGGAGCGGTCGTGGTAGGCGAGTATCCTGCCGCCCCGGTTGAGGACCTGGACCGCGCGGAAGAACCCCTTTAAGCGCTCCGCATCCACGTCGGGGACGGAATTGCCGGTCTCCCCGTAAACCTGGGCGAGCGCCGAGCCGCCCATGCGGCAGAGCCCGGCCCCGAGATCCACCAGCAGGAGCACGGTGTCCCCGCAGTCGGTCCGCAGTTGTGGAGTCAACGTGCCGCGCACGTCGGCGACCGGCGCGAACGCGGATACGATAAGGGATAGCGGCGCGGTCACTTCCTTGCGGGCACCGTTGTCATCCCAGGTCGTCGTCATGGACAGGCTGTCCTTGCCGACGGGGATGCTCACCCCGAGCTGCGGGCACAGCTCGAGCGCGACCGCGCGCACGGTGTCGAACAGCGCGGCGTCCTCGCCGGGATGCCCGGCCGCGGCCATCCAGTTGGCGGAGAGCTTGATGTCGCCGATGTCCGATATGGGCGCCGCGGCGATATTGGTGAGCGCCTCGCCCACCGCCATGCGGCCGGAGGCTTCCGGACTGACGAGGGCGAGCTGCGTGCGCTCTCCCATGGCAAAGGCTTCCCCGCGATGGGTGTCGAAGCCCATCAGCGTCACCGCGACGTCCGCCACCGGCACCTGCCACGGCCCCACCATCTGGTCGCGCGCGGTGAGGCCGCCCACGGTGCGGTCCCCGATGGTGATGAGAAAGCCCTTGTCCGCCACCGCCGGCAGCCGCAGCACGCGGTAGGCCGCCTCGCGCACATCGATGCTTCCCGCTTCGAAGGGGGGCAGCTCCCGCCTCCGATGCGTGACGTCGCGCGTCATCCGGGGCGGCCTGCCAAGGAGGACCGCGAGCTCCATGTCCACCGGGCGGTTGTGGAACCGGGGGTCGCTCACGATCAGCTGCCCCTCCGAAGTCGCCTCCCCGATCACCGCGAACGGGCAGCGCTCGCGCTCGCAGATCGCGCGGAAGCGCTCGAGGTCCGCCGGAGCGATCGCCAGCACGTAGCGCTCCTGCGCCTCGTTGCACCAGATCTGCAGCGGCGACATCCCGGGCTCCTCGCTCGGGATCCTGCGCAGATCGAACCGGCCGCCGCGCCGCGCCGAGTGCACCAGCTCGGGGAGCGCATTCGAAAGCCCGCCCGCGCCCACGTCGTGTATCGAGCGAATCGGGTTGGCGTCGCCGAGCGCCCAGCAGCGGTCGATGACTTCCTGCGCCCGGCGCTGGATTTCGGCGTTGCCGCGCTGCACCGAGCCGAAATCGAGGTCCTCGAGGTTGGCGCCGGTGCCCATGCTGGAGGCCGCGCCGCCGCCCAGCCCGATCAGCATGCCCGGGCCTCCGAGCTGAATCAGAAGCGCGCCGGGCTGGAGCTCGCGCTTGCGGGCATGGCGCGCGGAAAGATTGCCGATACCGCCGGCGATCATGATCGGCTTGTGATAACCCCGCACCTCGCCGCCGACGCGCTGCTCGAGCGTGCGGAAATAGCCCGCCAGATTGGGCCGACCGAACTCGTTGTTGAAGGACGCCGCGCCGATCGGGCCCTCGAGCATAATCTGCACCGCGGAGGCGATGCGCCGCGGACGGCCGATGCCGTCTCGCTCCCACGGCTGCTCGAATCCGGGTATGCGCAGGTTCGATACCGTGAACCCGGTGAGGCCCGCCTTGGGCTTGGCGCCGCAGCCGGTGGCGCCCTCGTCCCGGATTTCGCCGCCCGCCCCCGTGGCGGTGCCCGGGAAGGGAGAGATCGCCGTCGGGTGGTTGTGCGTCTCCACCTTCATCACGGTGTGCGTGAGCTCCTGTGTCGCGCGGTATTCGCCGTTCTCCCGCGGATAAAAGCGCGCGACCGTCGCCCCCTCCATCACCGCGGCGTTGTCGGCATAGGCGACGACGGTGCCGCGGGGATTCTTCTCGTGCGTCGTGCGGATCATGCCGAACAGCGTGGTTGCCTCGGGCCGGCCGTCGATGACCCAGTTCGCGTTGAAAATCTTGTGGCGGCAATGCTCGGAATTGGCCTGCGCGAACATCATCAGCTCGACATCGGTCGGATTGCGGGCGATACGCCGGAACTGGCCGGCGAGATACTCGACCTCGTCCTGCGACAGCGCGAGCCCCATCTCCTGGTTCGCCCGCTCGAGCGCCGCGATCCCCCCTTTGAGAAGATCCACCGTCGCGAGCGGCCTGGGCGCGAAATGCTCGAATAACCGGGCCGCGTCCTCGAAGGAGGCGAGCACGGTTTCCGTCATGCGATCGTGTATCAGGGTCGCCAATGCCGCCCGGTCACCCGGGGACAGAGGGCCGCCGTCACGCGTTGCGATGAAGTGCGCCACGCCGCGCTCGATGCGGCGAACCGTCTCGAGCCCGCAGTGATGCGCGATATCGGTCGCCTTGGACGACCACGGCGAATGGGTGCCGAGGCGCGGCACGACCAGCATCAGCTCGCCGCGCGTAGCGGCCGCCGCGTCGGCCGGGCCGTAGGCGAGGATGCGATCGAGCCGCCCCGCCTCCGCGTCGGACAGCGCGCGCTCGATCTCGACGAAATGCCAGAACTCGGCGTGGACCGCGGCGACGCGCGAGACGGAGGTGCGGAGGGAGCTTGCCAGCCTGCTTGAGCGGAAGGCCGAGAGAGCATTTCTTCCTCTCAGCCTCAGGATCTGCGACATGTGGCGGAATCGGAGTCGCTGAAAACGCATTCTACACGATACGGCGCCCTGCCGCAGCGTGCGCGACATCATTCACGCTAGAATACCCGCGCCTATGACGGTGCGCTTCGCCCACGAGACGCCGATCTACCGGACCGCGGATGTGCGCGCGATCGAGGCTGCGGCGGCCGCGGCGCCGCCGCTCATGGAGAGAGCCGGCCTGGCCGCGGCCGAGATCGCGCGGGACGTGTCGGGCGGCACCGGCAAACCCGTGCTGGTGCTGGCCGGCCCGGGCAACAACGGCGGCGATGCCTTCGTGGTGGCGCGCCTCCTCAAGCAGTGGTACTTCAACGTCTCCGTGGTGTTCGCAGGCGACGAAAGCCGGCTCTCGGCGGATGCGATCGCGGCGCTGCGGGCGTGGCGTGCCGCCGGCGGAACCATCGCCGCGGCCCTGCCCGCGGCGCAGGAATGGGGACTGGTGGTGGACGGCATCTTCGGCATCGGGCTCGAGCGTGACGTGACGGGCCGCCAGGCCGAGTGGATCGCCGCCATCAATCGGCTCGGAGTACCGATCCTTGCCCTCGACGTCCCGAGCGGCCTTCAATCCGACTCGGGCCGGATCATGGGCTGCGCGGCTCGCGCAACCCATACCGTCACCTTCATCGCGTTGAAGCCCGGGCTGCTCACCCTGGACGGCCCCGACCATTGCGGCGACGTGCACGTGCGCACGCTCGGGCTCGATCCGCAGAAGCTTCGTCCAGCCCGCGGCTTCGTGATCGGGCCCGGGATTCTGGAGCGGGCGCTCCCGCCACGCGCGCGCAACACCCACAAGGGCGATTACGGCAGCGTCGGCATCGTCGGCGGCGATCACGGGATGGTCGGCGCGGCGCTGCTCGCGGGGCGTGCGGCGCTGAAGACGGGAAGCGGACGGGTTTACGTGGGACTGCTGTCACGCGATGCGCACGCCGTGGACACGGAGCAGCCGGAGCTCATGCTGCGCACCGCGGATGAAGTGCTGAAGCTCGGGCACCTCACCTGCCTCGCCGTCGGTCCCGGTCTCGGCCAGATGCCCGATGCGGCCTTCTACCTCGGGGTCGCACTCGAATCGCAGCTGCCGCTCGTGCTCGACGCCGACGCGCTCAATCTCATCGCCGCAGACGCCCGACTCGCCGGGGCCCTGCGGGCGCGCTCCGCGCCCTCGTTGCTGACGCCCCATCCCGCAGAGGCCGCGCGGCTGCTGGCGACTTCCACCCGCGAAGTACAGGACGATCGCGTCGGCGCCGCGACAGCGCTTGCGGCAAGGCTCAATGCGTTGGTGGTCCTCAAGGGAGCCGGCAGCGTCTGCGCGGCTCCGGACGGCACCTGGCACATCAACACCACCGGCAATCCCGGCATGGCAAGCGCCGGCATGGGTGACGTGCTGACCGGCATCATCGCCGCCCTGCTCGCGCAGGGCGCCGATCCGAGAACCGCCCTGCTCGCCGGCGTCCACCTGCACGGCGCGGCGGCCGACCGGGCGGTTGCCGGCGGCGCCGGCCCCGTCGGGCTGACCGCCGGCGAAACGATCGCAGCAGCGCGCGCCTTGATCAACCGTCCTGCGGCCTGAGCGTAATCCCGGAGAGTCCCCCGGCGCCTTTCTCGAGCGCGACGATGTCCTGCGCGGTGAGCGCGAGGCTCACGTATTCGCCCTGGATGCGCGCGCAGCCGAGCGTGGACAGCGCGAGCGCGGTGGCGCCATCCACCACGCCCTCGGCCGTCACGGTGAGCCCGAGGTCGCGCGCAAGGCGGACCAGCGAACGGACGATCTTCTCGTGAACCGGGGCCCGCTTCATGTCGCCCACGAACGCCGCCGCGAGCCTCAACTCGTCGAGCGGCAGCTCCGCGAGATTGCTCAAGGAGGACGAACCGGTGCCGAAACCGTCAATCGCGAGGCGCAGCCCGTGCCCCTTCAGGCGCGCGAGCGCTTCCTTGACCTGCTCGAGACCCCCGGCGAGCGCCGTCTCGTGGATCTCGACCACCATCATCTTGGGCGGAACGCCCCAGGTGCGGAGCGCGCGGCCGACGAAGTCCGGAAAATCGGGCTGAAGTAGGCCGCCCGCCGCGATTTTCAGGCTGAGCGGCACCTTGAGGCCGGCGCGCGCGATCTCCGCGCATTCGCGCAAGGCGTTGTTGAACGTCCACCAGGACAGCTCGCGGGTCACGCCGGCGGTTTCCGCCGCCTCGAACGCCTGCGCCTCCGACACTTCGCCCAGCTCCGCGTCGGTCCAGCGCAGCAGGCCCTCGAGTCCGGCGATCCGGCCGGAGTGCAGGTCGAGCTGCGGCTCGAAGGCGAGCCGCAGCGTGCTCTCCTCCAGGGCGCGGCGCAGCCGCGCCGCGTAGCGCATCTTCTCCTCCTCGCTCGCGCCATGCGCCGGATCGTAGAGGGCGACTCGCTCGGCGCCCGCGCGCGCGGCGCGCACCGCGAGCTTGCCGTTGCGCACCAGCGTCTGGTGGTCCCCGCCGTGGTCCGGAAACATCGCGATGCCGATCGCCGCTCCGGGGGCGAACGAGCGCTCGCCGATGGCGATCGGTGCTTCGAGCGCGCCGAGGATCTTGTTCGCGGCGAGGATCGCCACGCCCTCGCCGGCGATGTGCGGCAGCAGGCACGCGAGCTGGTCGCGGCTCACGCGCCCCAGCTGGTCCTGCTTGCGCAGCACCCCTTCGCGCATGCGCCGCGTGACGCGCAGCATGAACGCCTCGCCCCGCTGAAGGCCGAGCAGGCGGTCCACCTGCTCCACCTCCTCGACTTGGATGAGAAGCAGCGCGAGTTGCTTGCCTTCCTGCCGGTGGGCCTCGACCGTCGTGCGGAAGATGTCCATGAAGGCGGCGTATTCCGGCGTCGGCAGTGTCCGTACCACGCCCCCTCCTTCCTGGCCGCGCGCCGCCAGCGAGGCGAGCAGCGCAAGCTGCAGGAAGACGAACCGATGCACCGCGAGAATGCTCTCCGCGCAGCGCTCCGCGTCTCCGGCGTAGAGCCGCAGCGCGCCGCGGGCCATGGCGTTCTGGAAACGGAGGCAATCGCGCCGCATGCGCTCGATCGGCTCGGACTCGGCGTCGAGCGCCCATTCGCCGAGCGCCCCGTACACCGGCTCGACGTCGGCGCCGCCCGAGGACTCCGCCTGCGCGAACGCGGGAGCGAGCGCGCCCGCCGCCGGTACGAACAGATCCGGCGCCCGATCGCGCACCTGGCCGAACACCGACGCGACCCGCGCGAGGGTCTTCACGTCGGCGCCAAACTCCTCCGCCAGGCGCGCGACGAGCGCTCTCAGACCGCCGCCCGGCTGCTCGCCCGGCTCGGCGGCGGCCGGCTCCGGCGCGCCCGCCCCGCCGTCAGAGGAAGAACTCGGAGGCATCGATTGCGACGCTGCCTTTCTCGAGGGTGCGCTTGATGCGGTACGGCAGGTCCGGACCGGCCTTCGGCTCCTTCACCAGGTCGAGGATCTTCTGCGGCCGGATCCGGTTGCCCTTCGCGTCGAGCACCACCATGACCCGCGGCTGCAGCCGCCGCACCAGGTTCTGCGCGATCACGATCCCGATCTCGCCCGTGTTCAGCTCGACGGCGGCGCCCACCGGGTAGATCCCGATGCACTGGATCATCTGCTGGACGAGCGAACCGTCGAACTGCGTGTCGCGCCAGTCATAGAGCTTGCTCAGCGCGTTCGAGGGCGAAAGCGCCTCCGCGTAAGGCCGTGGGCGCATGAGCGCGTCAAAGCAGTCGACGAGCCCGGCAATCGATCCGAACAAGCCGATTTCCGGTCCCCTCAAGCCCTCGGGATAGCCGCTGCCATCGTAGCGCTCGTGGTGCAATGCCGCCAGCGCGGGCAGCTCGGCGGGCAGCCCCGCCGTCTCCTTCAGGATCGCGACCGAATGCTCCACATGGGAATGGCAGAGCCGCCGCTCCTCATCGGTCAACGGGTCCGTCTTTTCCAGCAATCCCTCCGGCAGCCGCACCTTGCCGACGTCCTGCAGCAGGCCCAGCATGCCGAGCAGATCGAGCTGCTCGCGCGGCAGCTGGAGAAAGCGGCCGAACGTGATCATGTAGATCGATACGCCGAGCGCGCGGTCATGGGTGTAGACGCTCTTCTCCTTCAGCTTGGAGAGAAGCAGCATCGCGTCGGGATTGCGCACGACGCTGTCGGTCATGCTCGTGACGGCTTCGCGCACGCGGGGAGCGTCGATCACCTTTCCGGCACGGATCGTATCGAGCACGTCCTTCAGCGCGACCTCGGTCCTGTTCCGAGCGGCCCGCGCCGCCGGCAGCTCTAGGTCGACGCTGACCTTTTCTTCGTAGACGACCGTTCTCGTGATGCCCGCGAGCACGCTTTCGAGTCTGAGCTTGCTGCCGGGCGGGAGCGTCTTGGGCGGGATGCGATCCGGCTCCGGCGTCTTCTCGGGATCGACGAAGACCTTCTTGCAGTATTTCTTGAGCATCTCGAGCTGCTTCTCGTCCTCGAGCACGAACCCCTGGAACTGGAACGGCGTGTCCGTCCACGGCCGGTCGAGCTCGGAGACGTACATGCCGAACTGGAGCTGCGCGACGGGGATTTCTCTTTTCATGGCGGCGGCGCCCGTCCCTCCGTAGGGGCTCGTCCGGGGCGAATACTGGGGAGAATTTTCCGTCCTGCGGGCCTAACGCGCAAGCGCCCGCGCGACGGCGTCAGAACTCGAAGACGTGATTGTTGTGCAGCGGGCGCGGCCGCCGATCCCCGGGAAGCTCGTCGATTTCCTGCATGGTCAGCTCGATCTCGCTCGGCTTCAGGTGCGTGATGTAGATCTCGGCCGGGCGCTTCAACTTCGCCAGCTCATCGGCGAGCAGGGACGGACAAAGGTGGAGGGCGAGCTTCGCCAGCTCGCGGTCCTTGTCGGAGTACGCCGTCTCGATGATGAGATACCTCAAGTTCTCGATCCGGTTCACCACCTCCCACAGCGCGTCGTTCGGGCCGGTGTCGCCGGTGAACACCAGGCTGCCCCGGCCGCTGTCGAGCTGGTAGCCGACCGCGGGAACGGTGTGGACCGCCGGCAGCACGGTGATTCTTCGTCCATCGAGTGCGATGACTTTCCCGACCGCGACCTCCTGGTAGCGCAGAAACGGCCGCTCGGGCGTGGGAATGACGGTGAAGTCGGGCCAGATCTCCCAGTTGAACAGGTTCCGCTTCAGGATCTCGATCGTGGGTCCCGTCGCGTACACCGTGACCGGCCTGGGGCGCAGCGCGCCGACCGAGTCGAGGAAGAAGGCGATCGAGTTGACGTGGTCGAGATGGGAATGGGTGACGAAGATGTGATCGATCAATGTCAGCTCGGCGAGCGAGAGGTCGCCGACCCCGGTTCCGGCGTCGACCAGGATATCGTGGTCCACCAGGAAGGAAGTGGTCCGGTTCTGCTGCCCGCCGATGCTGCCCGAGCAGCCGAGTACGCGCAGACGCATCGTCGGCCCCGTCCGCTCGCACTAGCCTTTGAGCCGCCAGCGCTCGGCCGCGATATCGTCGGACTCGCGGGACTCGACCCAGCGCGCGCCGCCGCCGGTTTCCTCCTTCTTCCAGAATGGTGCGCGGGTCTTCAGGTAATCCATGATGAATTCGCAGGCGGCGAACGCATCGCCGCGGTGCGTACTGGCCACCGCCACCAGGACGATCTGATCGGCGGGCTTGAGCCTCCCCACCCGATGGATCACCCGCGCGTCGAGGACGTTCCAGCGCGCCCGCGCCTGCGCGACGATCTCCTCGATCGCCTTCTCGGTCATCCCTGGGTAGTGCTCGAGCATCATCGCGGCGACGGCGCCGCCGTCATTGACGTCGCGCACCACGCCGACGAAGCTCGCCACCGCTCCGATCTTGGGGTTGCCGCGACGCAGCGCGGCGATCTCGGCGCCCGCCTCGAAATCAGCCGTCTGGATTCTGACCGTCATTCATCACCCATCACTCATCACCCATTACCCTCCGGTAACGGGCGGAAAGAACGCCACCTCGTCGCCATCGGCGACCGGCGTGTCGCCGTGGGCCATCGCCTGGTTGACCGCGGCGCGCACCGCCCTCCCCGACGCGAGCTCCTGCTCCCACTGCCCCCCGCGTGTCACCAGCAGCGCGCGCAGACCCTCGAGGTCCCGTACCGCCGCGGGCAGCGCGATATGCTCGGAGCTCAGGCCCAGCGTTTCTCGCAGCCGGGCGAAATAAAGCACTGTAATCACGGGCAAATTATGCGCGCCAACGGCGCGCGTCACAAGCGGCGCGCCGCCGCGATCACGACAGCCCGAGGTGGCCCAGTATGAAGCCGGCAATGGCGGGGGCCGCATCGAGATCGAATTGCGGCAGCTTCGTGTCGAGCCGCTGGTCGGCCGCGATCGCCACGATATCGCGATCCTGGGGATGCAGCAGCGGCTCCCCGGTCGCGGCGCGGTACACCTCGAGCTTCGGCACGTGCTCGCGCTTGAAGCCCTCGACCAGGGCCAGATCGCACGGCGACAGGCGCTCAAGCAGTTCGGCGAAGCCGGGCTCAGGCGCGCCGCGCAGCTCGTGCACCAGCGCCCAGCGCCGCGACGAGCTGACCAGCACCTCGCCGCACCCGGCATGGCGGTGGCGGTACGAGTCCTTGCCCGGCTGGTCCACCTCGAACGTGTGGTGCGCGTGCTTGATCAGCGAGACCTTCAGCCCGCGCGCGACGAAAAGGGGGATCAGCTTCTCGATCAGCGTCGTCTTCCCGCTGCCCGACCACCCGGCAAAGCCGAATATCTTCATGCGCCTATCCTACCTTCCAGCCAAACGGTCAAGGGACACTGCCTTGATCAAGGCATAGACATCAAGCCCCGGCCGCAGCGCCAGTTGCTGCGCCGCGCGCGAAGTGATCCGCGAGCGCAGCATTGCGGAGCCCGCAGCTATGGTCACATCCACTATGCCGTTGCGGGCCTCCCCCACCGCCGTGATCTTCCCCGGGAGCACATTTTGGATGCTGATGCGTCGCGGCGCCTCGAGCGCGATCGAGACGTCCCGGGCGCGAATGCGCACGCGCACGTGTTCCCCGACCAGCGCGTCGAGATTCGTGACCGTCAACGTGCCGCCGTCGAAGCCGAGAGTGGCCAGATCGTACTGCATGTCCTGCCCGATGACTCTGGCATCGATTACCGCGCCGCCCTCGAATGCGCCGGCGGCCGCACGCAGATCGGGGCGCCCCATCACATCCTCCACGCTGCCCGCCGCGACCACCTCGCCGGCGGACATCAACACCACTGTATCCGCGAGGCGCACGACCTCCTCCACGGCGTGGCTCACGTAGATGACCGGTATCCTGATCTCGTCGCGCATCAACTCGATGTAGCGCAGGACCTCCTCCTTGCGGAGGGCGTCGAGCGACGCAAGTGGCTCGTCCAGAAGCAGCGCGCGCGGACGGGCGAGCAATGCCCGTCCCAGGGCAACGCGTTGCCGCTCCCCGCCCGACAGGTCGCCCGGCCGCCGATGCAGCACGTTGCGCAGGCCGAGCAGCTCCACGATGTGCTCGAGCCCGCCCGCTGCCTCGCCCCCTCGACGGAACATCCGCGAGAAGGTCAGGTTCTGGCGTACCGTCAGGTGAGGAAAAAGCCGTCCTTCCTGGAACACGTAGCCGAAGCGCCGCTTGCTGGCCGGCACGTGCACGCCGCGCGTGGCGTCGAACAGCGTTTCCCCGTCCAGCTCGATGTGGCCGCCGCGAGGACGCAGCAGGCCCGCGATCGCATTGACGAGCGTGGTCTTGCCCGCGCCCGAGCGGCCGAAGAGCGCGGTCACGCCCCCGTCGCACGCAAACCGCGCGTCGAGATGAAAGCCCCCGAGATCGTGCTCAACGGCTACCGAGAGCGTCATAACCAAGCGCGCGCCGGCTTGCCCGCCGCACCAATGTTTCCGAAACGAGCAGTGCCGCGAGCGACAGGACAATCGAGATCACGCACAGCCGCAGCGCCGCAGCGTCGCCGCCGGGGACCTGGGTCAGCGCATAGATGGCGAGCGGCAGCGTCTGCGTCTCCCCGGGGATATTGGACACGAATGTGATCGTCGCGCCGAACTCCCCGAGGCTGCGCGCGAACGAGAGCAGCAAGCCGGTCACAATTCCCGGCAGCGCAAGCGGGAGCGTGATCACGACAAATATCCCCGCGCGGCCTGCGCCAAGAGTCGCGGCCGCGGCCTCGAGCTTGGGGTCGAGCGCTTCGATCGAAAGGCGCATTGCGCGCACCATCAGCGGAAACCCCATAACTGCGCACGCAATGGCCGCTCCGCTCCAGCGGAACGCGACGACGATGCCGAACCAGTCCTCCAGCCAAGCGCCGACCGGGCCGTTGCGCCCGAGCAGGAGCAGCAGGAAATAGCCGACCACCACCGGCGGCAGCACCAGGGGCAGGTGCACGCACGCGTCCAGCAGGCTCTTCCCGGGGAAATCGTGGCGCGCGAGCAGATGGGCGATGCCCAGCGCAAAGGGCAGGCTCACGACCACGCTCCACAGCGCGACCTTGAGGCTCAACAGGATGATGTCGAGCTCGAGGGATGACGGAAGCGGCACGCTCAGTTCCCCGGTCCGAACCCGTGCCGCTGCCACACAGCAAGGGCGGCATGGGAGCGCAGA
>JBOIEM010000083.1:0-7749 GCA_050741115.1 Burkholderiales bacterium | reverse complement strand
CTTCTGTCCCTCGAACACCGCGAACACCTGGAAAATCGCGAGGCTCGCGATGATCCCGATCGCGGCCGCGACCAGCAGTTCGACCAGGCTCACTCCACGTGAGCGGCCGCGCCGTGCTTCCCGGAGGGTTGGAGTGTTGTACATGGCTTACCCGTTGATGTATGCCATCGTGATGTAGCGGTGCACGTCCGAGCCGCCGGGCAGCTGCCAGCGTACGGTCACCGTGACCGTCGTGCCCGCCACCGTGATGATCGGACGGTTCGCCGCGGCGGTGACGCCGGGCAGCGCGTTCTGGATGCTCGTCACCCAGCCATTGATCGCCGCCGGCGGCGTGCCGGAGCCGGCGTACGCGTAGGAATTGAGGCTGCCCCGGTTCACCCACATCTGGCCGATGATCTCGTTGGCGAAGAACGCCGCGTCACTGCGGTACTTGGCGTCCGACATGTGCTTGATCGCGAGCGCCTGCATGCCGACGAGCGCCAGTATCCCGACCGAGAAGATGAGGATCCCGATCAGCGCCTCGAGCAGCGTCGCGCCCCGTTGCCCGGCGTTCGATTTCATCATCAAGGACATCGTCTTTTCCATATGCCGCCCCCGGTTACGTGCAGCCCGCCGGCACAACTTGCACGGCGGGGAGTGGGGGTATGCAGGTACGGGTATCGGTAGCTGGCACCTGCGGATCGCACAGCCGGATGTTGCCGCCCGCCCGCACCAGGACGCACAGCTCCCGGCTGTCCGCGGCGGCGATCGAGGGTGAATCGATCTTGATCTCGGTGATCGTCGGCGTGGCGTCGTTGTTCGTGGTGATGCTGCCAAAGCCGTTGAAGGTGATTGTGGTGGCACCGGCCGGCGCGATGGTGACCGCTGAAGCGGCCGACCCTTCACCGGCAACCCGCGACTGGATGACCTCAGCCGTGCTGGGCACGCGGGCGGTCCAGCCCGAGGACGCGTCCATCTGCAACTCGACATTGACGTTGCGGCGTATCGCTTCCGCTCGCGCGAGCTGCATGCCGTTGAGTATCGCCTCTCCGGCGGTGCGGATCTGGGTGTTCTGCATCCACACGGCGAAATTGGGCAGCGCGACGTAGAGCAGGATCGCCAGGACCGCGATCGTGACCATAAGTTCGATGAGCGTGAAGCCGGTGCTTCTCATGGCGTCTAGCAACTCCCGTCCTTGCGGCGGACCCAGCATGTGGTGTTGGGGGCGCCTTTCCAGCCCGCGCCGAGCGTCGCCGTCGCGCGGACATTCTTTTCATTCAGCGTGTAGATGAAGTTCGTCAGACCCTCGCTCGCGACGCCGGTCGCGGTGACCACATAGGTCTGCGACGGAACAACCCCGTCCGGCGCGCAGGCGAAAGTGAAGTATTTCGAGTTTGGCGCCGCTGAGCCGCACCCGTTGAGCCCGGTGCCGTTGTAGCGCCGGTTGTCCTGGTAGAACTGCTCCATGCGCACGCGGAAGTCCGACAGCGCGGTGAATGCTTCGGTGAGCTTCGCGCGCTGGACGTAGTCGTTGTACGCCGGCAGCGCGACCGCCGCCAGAATGGCGATAATGGCGACCGCGATCATCAGCTCGATGATGGTGAATCCGCGTTGATGCTCCATTGCCTGCTCCTATAAGCGTGGGAGAAGATAGAGCGTCGAGGCGCCTTGCGCCAGAGTCAACCGATGGGAGGACGCCGGCGGACCACAAACGGCCGCAGCCTGTGGCACTTTCACACAGAGCTCCGCGCGGCGCGCGAAATATTTCACGGAACTCGTGGACAACGCATTCCCGGCGTGGTCGGTGTCGGGCGCGCAATGCGATGCCGCGGCGAAACGCCGATATTGATGAGGTCTGAGAGCCGGCCGGAACGGGTTGGGGAGAGGCCCACGCGCCGCCCCGGGGCAACGCTTCCCCTGGGCCAAAATTAGACTCAGTCCAGAATTGCGGCTACAATACTTATCCAAATGAAGCCAATGTCTTACACGCGCGACGCCCTGGTCGAGATGCTGCGCCGTCACGACATCAACCCGACGCACCAGCGCATCGAAATCGCCCACGCCCTGTTCACGCGCGGCGAGCACCTGTCGGCCGACCAGATTCTCGCGATCGTCAACAATCGCCATTCGGAGACTTCGAAGGCGACCGTCTACAACACGCTCAATCTGTTTCTCGAGAAGAAGCTGATCCGGCAGGTGATCGTGGATCCGCACAAGGTGTTCTACGATCCCAACACCGAGGCGCATCACCACCTCTACAACGTCGATACCGGCGAGCTGACAGACATCGACGCGAGCGGGATCGGGATCACGGGCCTGCCGACGCTGCCGGACGGCATGGTTGCCGACGGCGTCGACATCATCGTGCGCGTCCGCTCGCGCGCGTCCTGATCCTTTGCTGTAGAATGCGCGCGCTTGAGGCTGGCGTAGCTCAGCTGGTAGAGCAACTGATTCGTAATCAGTAGGTCGGTGGTTCGAGTCCACTCGCCAGCACCATCAAGACAGGCCTTTACGGTACCCCCGATCCAGCTCCACATTCCCTCCTCGATGGCGTAAGTCCGGATCGTAGATCAAGGCCGCCCGCTCTCAGCGCCCGGCCGGGGTGTCGCTCCTCCGCGAATGGCTACGGCCGATCGCGGTCGCTGCCGGTAGCGGGAGATTGTCCTGTTACTGTTTCGCGGTAAGGCGTAGGATATGCAACTGGAATTGCACGATTCAGCTCTATGGATGCTGGCATGAAGTACGGAACGATAGGTTCCGTCCGCGGGATGATTGCCCGCGGCCGCAAAGCCTGCGCGGCCCTGTCGCTCGCCTGCCTCGCCGCGACCGCTGCCATCGCCTCCGAAAACGCTCCCGATACCTCCCCGCCCGCAGCCCGCACGCAACAGGAGTTCAGCGTCGACGCGCTGTCGGTCGTCAAGATACGCAGCAAGGCGGTCGCCAACGCGCGCACTTCCCGTACCCTGGGCACACAGCGCGAGGGCACTGGGGTGGTGATCGACTCGGAAGGCCTGGTGCTCACCATCGGCTACCTCATCCTCGAGGCCGAGACGGTCGAAGTGTCCACGGCCGACGGGCGCGCCTTTCCGGCCACCGTGGTCGGCTACGACCACGCCAGCGGCTTCGGCCTGCTCAAGGCGCTGCGCCCGCTGCCGGTGAAGCCGGTCCAGTTCGGGCACTCCGCGGCGCTCGCGGAGCGCGAGATGGTGCTGATCGTGGGATTTGACGGCGTCGCGCCGGCGTACGTGGTTTCGCGCCGTCCCTTCGTCGGCTACTGGGAGTACCTGCTCGACGAGGCGATCTACACCGCGCCAGCCACGGTCAACTGGAGCGGCGCAGCGCTGCTCAGCCGCGAAGGGAGGCTCCTCGGCATCGGCTCGCTGGTGGTGGGCGACGCCATGGGAACGCGGACGCAGGTGCCGGGCAACATGTTCGTGCCGATCGATCTCCTGAAGCCGATGTTGGGCGACCTCATCGCCACCGGCAGGCGGTCAGGCAAGACGCGCCCGTGGCTCGGCATCAATACCCAGGAAGTGCAGGGCAACGTGATCGTGACGCGCGTCTCGCCGGAGAGTCCCGCGCACGAAGCGAGCCTGCGAACCGGCGACATCATCGTCGGCCTCGGCGGCCAGCCGATCAAGGGACAGGCCGATTTCTATACGCGGATCTGGTCTCACGGAGAGGCGGGAGTGGGAATCCCGCTCGACGTCCTGCGCGGCGGGCGTGTCGAGAGCGTGACGGTCAAGTCGGTGGATCGCGAGCACTACCTGCGGCCCAAGCCCACCTACTAGGAAGCCAGGAATTCCCGTACCGCCTGCACGCACCGTTCCGGCGCGAGGAGCGCCGCGGCCATCCCGACCGCGCCGCCGGTGGAATCCCCCGCCCAGTACACGCGCCGGATGCCCAGATGGTCCATCAGGCCGAAGGCATCGCGGGCAAGCTGCTCGATCTCGAAGCGGTATCCGGGCGCGGGCTTGCCGCTCTCGCCGTAGCCGCGCGGGTCCATGCGCAGCACGCGGTAGTCGCGCGCGAGCAGCGGCACCCACGCGCGCCAGAACTCGAGGCTGCGGCAGTAGCCGGAGTAGAGCAGGAAGGTCTCCGCCGGCGGTTCCCGCCACGGGTCGCTGAAATCGGCGAGGTGGTAATGGAGGTCGATGTCGCCGATGCGCGCCTTCTCGTAGATTCGGGCCATCTAGAAGGTGCCCATGCCGGCTACGCCCGTGGCGAGGTCCATCTGCTCGACGAGCTTCCTGGCCACGAGGTTGCGCAGCGTTTCGGTCGTGCCGCCGCCGAGGCTGCCATAGCGCGTGCCGCGAAAGTAGCGTGAAACCGGAAACTCGTCGGTGAAGCCGTAGCCGCCGTGAACCTGGATCGCCTCGGAGGTCACGCGGATGCTCATCTCGTTGCAGTAGATCTTGGCCATGGCGGCGAGCACGGGGTCGGGGAAGCGATCGCCGCTCACCGCGGCGCGGTAAAGGAGGCCGCGCGCCGCCTCGATCTCGATGTACATGTCGGCGGCCTTCCAGCGCAGCCCCTGGAACTCGCCGATCTTCCGGCCGAAGGCGGAGCGGCTGCGCATGTAGCGCACGGCCTCCTCGAGCGCCCCTTCGGCAAGCCCCAGGCAGATCGCGGGATTGAGACAACGCTGCGTGTTGAACGCCGAGAGCAGCCGCTTCATGCCGTCGTCGTGGACGACCAGATTCTCGAGGGGCAACTCGACGTTGTCGAAGACGACCTCGGACAGGTACTCCCCGCCCATGGTATGGAAGCTCGACCTGACGGTCATGCCCTTCGCGCCCCCCGGCACCAGCACGCAGCCGATGCCCTTCGCGCCGGGCACCTTGTTGACGCGGGTGAACACGACCAGCATCTCCGCGATGTCGGCGCGCGAGATCAGCGTCTTCACGCCGTTCACGACGACACGATCGCCGCGGACATCGGTGTTCGTACTGTAGTTCGGCACGTCGGTGCCGGCGTCGGGCTCGGTCATGCAGATCGCAAGGACCGCTTGCCCGCTGGCGACCCGCGGCAGGATGCTCCGCTTGATCGACTCCGGCGCGTAGGTCGCGATAGCCCGCGTGTGCACGCCGAGCTCGCCGAGGGCCGCCATTGCCGTCACGTAGCACACCTTGCCGATTTCCTCGAGGACCAGCACCGTGTCGAGGATGCCGAGACCGGAGCCGCCGTATTCCTGCGGCACCGCCATGCCGAGCACGCCGATGTCGGCAAGGCTCCGCATGTTCTCCGCGGGCCAGGTGCCGTCGAGGTAGCGGATCGCCCGCGCCTTGAAATCCTTCTGGCACAGGCGCCGCACAGCGTCCACGAACGCGCGCTGGTCGTCGCTGATCCTGAAGTCCATGCCTGGTGTGATGATGGGTGATGGGTGACGAGCGCGGCACGCGCGCCCGAGTCCGGCGACGGCAGTATAGGGCGCGGAGCGCGTCCGCGGCAAACCGCGTCACGGAAATTGACGCTGCCGGGCCGCTATCCTAGACTCCGTTTTCCCCGACGACGCACTTCCTCGAAGAGGCGCTCATGGATCAGCCGAAGACCGCAGCGAAGATCACCGGAAAGGAACACTGGACCCAGAAGGGCGGCGTGCGGCTCTTTCTCTGGGAGAAGCGCGCGGCCGGCGCGCAACCCTCGCGGGGAACGATCCTGTTCGTGCACGGTTCGTCCATGGGGTCGCAGCCCACGTTCGACCTCCAGGTTCCGGGGCGGGCGCATTCCTCGGCGATGGACTACTTCGCCGAGCGCGGATTCGACACCTGGTGCATGGACCTGGAGGGCTACGGCCGCTCCGACAAGAAGCGCGACATCAACTGCGACATCGCCAACGGCGCCGACGATCTCGCGGCGGGGACCGAGTACGTCATGAAGACGCGCGGGACGCCGTCCTTCCTGACCTACGGCATCTCGTCGGGCGCCCTGCGCGCCGCGCTGTTCGCGCAGCGCCATCCGGAGCGGGTGAAGCGCCTCGCGCTCGACGCTTTCGTCTGGACCGGCGAGGGCAGCCCGACGCTCGCCGAGCGGCGCAAGAAGCTGCCCGAATTCCAGGCGAAAAACCGCCGCCCGATCGACCGCGCCTTCGTGCGCAGCATCTTCAACCGCGATCACCCGGGCTGCGCCGAGGACCGGGTGATCGAGGCGTTCGCCGATCACATCCTCAAGCTCGACGACTCGGTGCCCACCGGCACCTACGTGGACATGTGCACGAAGCTGCCGGTGGTGGACCCCGCCAGGATCCCGGTGCCGACGCTCGTCATGCGCGGCGAGTTCGACGGCATCGCGGGCTTCGACGACCTGACGGAATTCTTCAAGCGGCTGCCCAACGCGGACAAGCAGTTCGCGGTGATGTCCGGCATCTCGCACGCGAGCTTCCACCAGATCAACTACCTGACGGTCTACCACATCCTGCATTCGTTCTTCACCCAGCCGGAGCCGATCTATCGCGGCTGAGGGCGCAATTTGTTACGATCGCTTCAGTCAGTCAACCAACGAGGAGGAAACGATGTTCGAACGGCAACTGCTGAAAAGTGGCGTCCTCGCGCTCGGCCTGACGCTCGGTGCCGCGGCGCATGCCCAGACCTGGCCGGTGAAGCCCGTGCGCATCATCGTGCCGTTCGCGCCGGGCGGCGGCACCGATATCCAGGCGCGCCTGCTCGGAAAGAACTTCTTCGAAAGCATGGGGCAGACGTTCGTGGTGGAGAACCGCGCCGGCGCCGCCGGGCTCATCGGCGCCGAGCTTGCCGCGCGCGCGCCGGCAGACGGCTACACGATCCTGTTCACGACCGCGTCGCTGGCGGTCAACGTGACGCTCTACGGCAGCCGGGTCAAGTTCGATCCGCTCAAGGACCTCGCGCCCGTCAGCTGGATTTCATCCACGCCGCTCGTGCTGGTGGTGCACCCCAGCGTGCCGGTGAAGTCGGTGAAGGAACTGGTGGCGCTCGCGAATAAGTCGGGCGGCCTGAATGCCGGCTCGAACGGCGCGGGCACGACGAGCCACCTGTCGGTGGAAATGCTCAAGCAGATGACCGGAGTGAAAGCGACGCACATTCCCTACAAGGGCGGCGGGCCGTCGATGGTCGCGCTCATGAGCGGCGAAACGGACCTGCTGTTCGCCACGGGCCCGGTCGCCGCGCCGCAGATCAAGACCGGCAAGGTGAGAGCGCTGGCGGTGACGACGGCGAAGAAATCGTCCGCTTTTCCGGAGCTGCCGACGATGGCTTCCGTCTATCCCGGCTTCGAATCGGACAACTGGTACGCGATGTTTTTCCCCGCGGGCACGCCCAAGCCGATCGTGGACAAGCTCAATGCCGAAATCGCCAAGGCGCTGAAGTCGAAGGACATCCAGGAATTCATGCCGAGAGAAGCGCTCGACGCAGTTGCGAGCAGCCCGGAGGAGTTGCAGGCCAATTTCAAGCGGGAGATCGCGCGCTACGCAAAGATCATCAAGTCGGGCGACATCAAGCTGGACTAGGGGTCGCGGCCGGGCGATGGGGGAACGGGGCCTGCGGGCCCCGTTTTGCTTTCCGGAAGGAGGTCCCTGTGCCGGCTGCCCACCTGACTCTTTGAAAGTGCAGGGCTTTTCCCGGAAATTGTCCCTGTCTTGCGGGCACGTCCAGCATGTGGAACCATATCTCCGCAGCACCCATTCATCCGATAAGAGCGAGGAGGCGTCCATGAGCAAGAATGCCGTATTGCGTCCGCTCGCCGCGGCCGTGGCCGCGAGCGCGTTGTTGATCTCCAGTACCGGGTTCGCGCAGTCCT
>JBOIEM010000082.1:0-4156 GCA_050741115.1 Burkholderiales bacterium | reverse complement strand
CGAGGATCACCCTGAGCCCCGGGAAGTCGCGCGTGAGGGGCGCGAGCTCGCGCTCGATGAATACCGCCTCGCGGTCGAATACGTCGACTTCCGGGTCGATCACCTCGCCGTGGATCAGCAGACGCATGCCGATTTTCTCCATGCGCTCGATGACGCGGCGGATCCTGCGGAAATCCGAGACCCCGGCGGCGGAGTTGGTCGTCACGTTCGCCGGGTAGATCTTGACGCCGGTGAAAACGCCCGCCCGAAACCCCGCCTCCACTTCGTCCGGGCTGGTCTCGTGCGTCATGTAGCACGTCATCAGCGGCTCGAACTTCGCGCCCGCCGGCAGCGCCTTCCTGATCCGCTCGCGGTAGGCCTCGGCCTCCTTTACCGTGCACACCGGCGGCAGCAAGTTGGGCATGATGATCGCCCGCCCGAAATGGCGCGCGGTGTACGGAAGCGCGGCCTTGAGCATCGCGCCGTCGCGCACGTGCAGGTGCCAGTCGTCGGGCTTGCGTATCGTGATGCGGTCCATCGTCTCAAAAATCGCTGCAAGCGATTCTTAGCTGATGCCCATCTTGCCGGCTTCATAGGTGTCGAGCGGCGGGTGGGCGAGCATCTTGCCGGTCAGGTCGGCGACGCGCCCGAAGCCGCGCGCCCGGCACCATTTCTCGAGCCCCTCGATCAACGCGATCATTCCCGTGGGATTGCGGAAATTGAGATAGCCGACCTCGACCGCGCTCGCTCCCGCGAGGAGATATTCGACCACGTCCTCCACTTTCGTGATGCCGCCGCAGCCGATGATCGGGATCTTCACGCACTTCGAGCACTGGTGCACCATGCGCAGGATGATGGGCTTCACGCCGGGGCCGGAGATTCCGCCATAGCCCTGGCCGATGCAGGAACGGAACGTCTCGAGGTTGATCTTGAGGCCGAGTATCGTGTTCGACACCGTGATCGCGTCCGCGCCGGCCTTCTCCGCCGCCTCGGCGACCGCGGAAATCTCGCCGGCGTTGGGCGAGAGCTTGGCCCACAGCGGCTTCTCCGTCGCCTGGCGGCAGCGCTTCACCACGGCGTAAGTGTGCTCCTCGTTCAACGCGAAGTTACCGCCGCCCGGCTCCCGCGTCGGGCACGAGATATTGAGCTCGATCGCATCCACTCCGGGGACGCTCAGCTCGCGCGCCATGGCCGCGAAATCATCGATGTCGGTGGAGGTGACGCTCGCGATGAGCGGCGGCCTGAAACGCCTGTATTCCGGGAGCTGCACCTCGAGAAAGTACTGCAGGCCCTTCGTCGGCAGGCCGATCGAGTTGATCATGCCGGCCTCGACTTCGGACACCCGCGGCGGCGGGTTGCCCGCGCGATAGCTGCGGGACACCGTCTTCGTCACCATCGCGCCGAGACGATTCAGGTCGATCACCTGGGACAATTCGGCAGAGAACGTGCCCGAGGCCGGCATGATCGGGTTCGCGAGCGTGACGCGCCCGATATTCACTTTCATGTCTACCATCCCAGGCACTCCTGAAGGTCGAATACGGGGCCTTCGACGCAGACGCGGCGCATTTCGAGCTTGCCCTTGACTTCGAAGGTGCGCACGCAGATGTAGCAGGGCCCGAGCCCGCACGCCATGATCTGCTCCATCGCCATCTGGCCGGGGATGCCGTGCTCTTTCCCCAGCCGCTTCATGAGCTGCATCAGGCGATTCGAGCCGCAGGTGAAGAACGCGTCCGCCTTCTTCTCCGCGATGAGTCGCCGCAAAATCGCCTCGACGTTCCCGACCGCGCTGGTGCCGTCGGTATCGAGCACCTTGATGACGGTGCCGACGCTCTCGAAGAGATCGGCGGCCATCGCCAGATCCTCCCGGCGCGCGCTCAGGATCGCCGTCACCCGCACGCCGCGCTCGCCGGCGAGCTGGGAGATCGGCGCCATCGTGGCGAGCCCCACGCCGCGCCCGAGCACGACGACGTTCTTCCAGGCCGGATCGAGCTTGAATCCGATGCCGAGCGGACCGAGCATGTTCAGCGTGTCGCCGGGCCCGAGCGTCGCGAGACCCCTGGTGCCGCGCCCGACGACCTTATACAGAAACTCCAGTCGCCCGCTCGAGCGCGCGACGCGGTACACGCTTTGCGGCCGGCGGAACCAGACTTCGCCCTCATCGGGCGAGGGACAGAGCAGATGGAAGAACTGCCCGGGCTGGGCGGCGAGCGACTTGGGCGTGGCCTTGAGGACGAGGTGCTTGTATTCGTCGTTGATCCACTCGTGGGCGACCACCGGGCACAAGGTTTCCTCGACCGGACTCGCGGCCGCAGAATGACCGCTGCCAGCGTGGCCCGTCACCACGGCCGCTTGGGCATAGATCTGATCCGTCATGAGGTGCGGGATCGCAACGCTTCCACCTGGAAGCCGGTCGAAAGGCGGCGGGAATTTCGTGATATTGTAGACAGAGTCGCCGCGCAATTGGAATCGGCAATGCGAACGATGATCCCGTTTCGCCTGGGCGCGTGCGCCGTGCGGGTGATGTTGCCGGCGGTCCTTGCACTCTCATCAGCCGCCGCGCCTTCGGCGGCCGCTGACTATCCGTCGCGGCCACTGCGGCTGCTCGTGCCCTTCCCGCCGGGCGGCGGAGTGGATCTCCTGGCGCGCCTGCTCGGGAGCCGGCTCGCGGAGGCGCTCGGCCAGCAGGTCGTGGTGGACAATCGCGCGGGGGGCGGCGGCGTCATCGCGACCGATATTGCGGCCAAGGCGCCGGCCGATGGCTACACGATGCTGCTCGGTTTCATCGGCCCGCTCGCCATCTCCCCCACGATCTCGAAGCTGCCCTACGATCCGGTCCGGGATTTCGCCGCGCTCAACCCGCTCGCATCGTCCTACCACATCGTGGTCATCAATCCGTCGCTCCCGGCGCGCTCGGTGAAGGAATTCATCGCCCTCGCGAAGAGCCAGCCCGGCAAGCTCAATTACGCCTCGAGCGGCAGCGGCACCAACCTGCATCTGGCGGCGGAACTGTTCAAGGTGGTGGTCGGAGTCAACCTCGTGCACGTGCCGTACAAGGGCGCCGGTCCCGCTGCGAGCGCGGTCCTCGCCGGCGAGAGCCATCTGTTCTTCGGGTCGATCACCTCGAGCATGCCGTTCGTGCGCGCCAACCGCCTGGTTGCGCTCGCCGTGACGAGCCCGCAGCGGTCTCCCCTTGCCCCGGAGATCCCGACGCTCATCGAAAGCGGCGTCGCCGGGGTCAACGTGCCTTCCTGGTACCTGTTGGTCGTGCCGGCGCGGACCCCCCGCGCTGTGGCGGACCGGCTGCGCTCGGAACTGAGGACGATCGCGGCGAACGCGGAATTCCGCGAGCAGCTCGCGCGTCAGGCGTTCGAGACCCGGAACCTTGCGCCGGGCGAGTTTTCCACGTTCCTCAGGGCGGAGCTCGACAAGTGGGGCAAGGTCGCGCGCGCGGTGGGCATCAAGCCCGACTAGATCAGGATGCAGGAAAGCGGATCTGGCTGAATTTCGCCCGGAGCTTCGCGCGCAGCTCGGGGCTCACGTCCACCACGGCCGGGAATTTGCCCTTCAACTTCATGTCGTAGGGAATGCAGGCGTCGATCAGCACGCGGTTGTTGAAGTTGCCGGGCAGGTACAGCGGGTCGCGCTTCGAGGCCCATGCTTTCTGGATGAGATCGATGTCGGTCACCGGGTCGAAGCGCGTGCACATCGCCCACAGCACCTGGTCGAGATCGCCGGCGTCGACGTCCTCGTCCACCACCACCGTCCACTTGCCGGCGTACGCGCCCCCCTGGCAATTCGACGCCACGTGCAGCACGTTGCGGGAATGCCCCGGATAGCGCTGCTTGATCTGGATCACGGTGAAGCGCGTCGCCGGCCCGCCCTCGTGATTCCACACGCCGAGGATGTCGGGTAGCCCGCTCGCTTCGAGCGCGCGCCACACCTGCGCCGATCCCGCGATCCCCTTCAACAGCCCCGTCTCGTCAACCGGCTTGTGCTGCGGAGCGCACGTGAGGATCGGGTTGTTCCGGTGCAGTATCGTCTTCACGGTGAGGTACGGCCGCGGCACCGTGTCGTCCGAGTAATACCCCATCCATTCGCCGAACGGCCCTTCATCCCTGACCTGGCCGGGAACCGCTTCCGCCTCGATCGCGATTTCGGCGTGCGCGGGAATCGGGAA
>JBOIEM010000081.1:0-9563 GCA_050741115.1 Burkholderiales bacterium | reverse complement strand
GCACGGCGCGTCGACGTCGTCATCACCGCCACCGGCGACTGAGGGTCGTGCACGACGTGGTGTAGCCACGTCACGCCGGCCCTGGAAGAGCGGGGCATCCCCACGGTGATGGTCGTCACCGACGCCTTCGCGAAGTTCGCGCGCCGCATGGCGTCCACGCAGGGCTGGCCGTACGTGATCATCGCGGAGACCGAAAACCCGATCCGGCAGCTCGAGCCCGGGGCGCTGCGGGTGCGGGCCGAGGCGATGATGAACACCGTCATCGAGGGACTCACGCTCCCGCCCTCCGAGATCGAGTCGCGCCTGAAGAGCGTCGCGAGGGCCGAGATCCATCCCGAGGGCGTCGTGCGTTCCGCCGTGCCCATCTAATGATTCGGGAAATGTTCGACAAGGCATTTCCCGCTGTCCATTTCCCCTCTCCCCCCGGGAGAGGTGCGCCGAAACGTGGACCAGGGGCCCCGGTTTCCGGGGATGCGACCGTGGAGGCGCACGTAAGCACGCGGTCCAGCGCGGCGCCGCATCCCGCTCCGGGGTCGCATCCAAGCATAAAACGCTTGGAACCTGCTCCGCCCTACGCGGGCGCAAGGGGTGAGGGATCGAGCGTCGTCGGGCATCTTTCCGACGCTCGTTAGGGAAGCGCGAAGGTGGCCCAATCCCAGGTCCAGATCCAGAGCGAGTCGGTCGAGGGGCTGCTCGCCCGCGCCTACGAGCACGCCTACGAGGAGGGGTGGACCGACGGCCTGCCGATCATCCCCGCGACTCCCGGGAGCGTGCAGCAGTTCGTCGCCGCTTCAGGCCGCGCGGCGGAGGAGCTGATCGGCCTCCTTCCGCCGCGCAAGGGCCGCGCGACGGTGGAAGCGATTGCGGTCAACACCGTCATGGCCGGCTGCCGCCCGGAATACATGCCGGTCATCATCGCCGCGGTGGAGGGCATGCTCGATCCGAACTATCCCCTGGAGTTCATGCAGGTCACGACCAATCCCATGACGCCGTTCCTGCTGGTGAACGGCCCGGTGCGGAAACGGCTCGAAATCAACTGCGGCACCGGCTGCCTCGGCCCGGGGTGGCGCGCCAACGCCACCATCGGCCGCGCGATCCGCCTGATCATGAACAACATCGGCGGCGCCCTGCCCGGCGTCTATTCCAAGGTGAGCTTCGGCTCGCCGCTGCGCTATTCCTACATCTGCGGCGAGAACGAGGAGGAGAACCCCTGGACCCCGTTCCACGTGGACCGGGGCTTCCAGCGCGAGGAGAGCGCCGTGACCGTCTTCAAGGCCTCCAACTTCTGCAACATCTCCGGCGGCGAGGGCGTCGGCCCGGAGGAAATCCTGCGCCAGATCGCGACCAACATGCCGCCCATGTACGGGGGCGGAGACGGCGTGCTGCTGCTGCTCGGCGTGAACCACGCGCGCGCCCTGCACGAGGTGGGTCTCGCGAAGCGCGACGTCCAGACCCGCCTGTGGGAAATGGCGCGGCTGCCCATCCCCTACTTTGCCGAGGGCTTCGCCGCGACCGAGCGCGCGGCGGGCCGCGGCGACGCCGAAACCGTGTGGCGCGCCCGCAGTCCCGACGAGATTTACGTCGCGGTCGCCGGCGGCCCGGGCCCGCAGGACGTCTATATCGGGGCGGGCATGCCGCAGACCCGCGTCATCCGCGGCGCGTAGCGAGCCCTCCATTTCCCGTTCCCGGGACAGGCTCTATACTGGTAGCCCCGAACCGGGCCGACCTTCGAGGAGGGAGGGCCGATGTACAAGCATATCCTGCTGCCGACCGACGGCTCGGCGCTGTCGCAGGTGGCCGTGGACAGCGGGCTCAAATTCGCGAAAGCGATCGGCGCGAAGACGACCGGCTTCTACGTGATCGTCGAGCGCCAGCCCGACTCGTTCGAGGAGTACGCGCCGGTCGACGCCAAGGCACCCGAGCTCGCCGAGGTCGCCAAGCAGGAAGCGGACCAGTACCTGAAGCTGATCAGCGACAGCGCGCGCCGGATGGGCGTTCCCTGCGAGACCTATTCGATGCGCCACGCCTCGCCCCACGAGGCGATCATCACCTTCGCCACTCAGACCGAGTGCGACCTCATCGTCATGGCCTCGCACGGGATGAAGGGCATCACCGGCGAGCTGGTCGGCTCGGTGACCGCGCGGGTCATCACCGGCTGCAAGATTCCGGTGCTCGTCTATCGGTGACGCGCAGCATCCCGTCGCCGGAAATCACTCGTGGTAAACGAGGCCCGCCGCGATCCCGGCCGCGATGAACTCCACGAGTATCGCCACGAACCAGTAAAACGACAGCGCGAGCGGGATCGGCAGGATCACGTACCAGCCGAAGCTGTGCGCCACGGACAGCATGGCTCCCACATACAGGCCGAAACGAAATCCCTGTCCCAGGCCCGGCTTGCCCTTCTCGTAGCCCTTTGCGTAGATCAGAGCGAAGAACGGCGCAAATACCAGGTAGCCCGCCCAGAATATCCACATCAGGCGCTGCATGTCCGCCTGCGTCCGCCATACCGACGCCGTCTGCTGGTATACGCCCTGCAAGAGCACGCCGTGGATGACGAACTCCAGCACCAGGATCACCACGAATACCACCACGCTCGCCAGCAACCACCGCTTCATATTCATGCGCGCCTCCTTTCAACACGGTTCTCGATGGCCAGATATCATAAGCCCGGACCGGGGTGACTTGAAGCTACCTGAACCGCACCGACACGGCCGGGTTGCCGGGCAGGCCCTCGTAGCGCACGGTCACGGCGAGTCCCGGCCGTGGCGAGAGAGGCGCAGCAAACGACCCCAGGCTTAGCAGGTCTCCCGGCTTGAGCCTGATGCGCGATTTCTCCAGGTCCTGCGCGAGCCACAGCACTGCGTTGAGCGGATGTTCGAGGATCGCCGCGCCCCTGCCGCTCGCGAGCTCTCTCCCGGACCGGTCCGTCACGACGACGTGCATCGCCGCGAGCGCTTCGGCGAACCCGGGAGTCGGCTGGACCGGGATGCCCTTCCCCACCACGCCGAGCCGCGCGCCGACGTTGAGCGACACGATGAGCGTCGCGGAGAGCTTCTCGCCTTCCGCCACGACGAGATCGGGCAGCTCGATGAAGGGGATCACGAGCGAGAGCGAGCGCAGCGCCTCGAGATGCGTCTTCGCCCGGTGAATGCCGGCGTCCTTCACGACGACCAGCAGGTCCGGCTCGAATACCGGGCGCGCGCCGAAGTCCGCCGGAACCTCCGCGCCATCCGCCAGCAGCATCTTCTCGAGCAGCACGCCGCGCACCGGGCCCGTGACGCCGAACTGCGCCTGGATCTTCGCGTTCGTGAGCCCCGCCTTGTAGCCGACGATGCGGTTCTCGACCGCTTCCAGCTTCTCGACCAGGCGCCGGCGCCCGCATTCCGCGTCACGCATGGAGAGATCCGTGCGCAGGCCCCGCACCGGCTCCCTCGCTTCCTGGAAGCGCAGGATCGTGTTGATCATCTCGTGGCTCGGGCACACCGCGCGCGCGCCTCCGTGCCACGACAGCACGGCTGTCAACGCAACACCCCACGTAATCGTTTTATGACGATGCAATCCCCTCACTCGTCACCCATCTCTCATCACCGGGCCGCGCGGCGGCCCCGTATAATACGCGCTTTTTCGCGCGCGCCCGCCGGATGATCCTCTACGCCCTCACGATCTTCACGAGCGCGTTCCTGCTGTTCCTCGTCCAGCCCATCATTGCGAAGCAGATCCTCCCCTGGTTCGGCGGCTCCGCCGCGGTGTGGACCACCTGCCTCGTGTTCTTCCAGTTCCTGCTGCTCGCGGGCTACGCCTACTCCGACTGGACCACGCGCAAGCTCTCCGCGCGCCGGCAGGTCATGCTGCACGTGGTCCTCCTCGCTGCGAGCCTCGCCTCGCTCCCCATCCTTGCGGACGCCGGCTGGAAGCCCGCCGGCGACGAGGACCCGGCGTGGCGCATCCTGGGACTCCTCTCGGTCACCATCGGGCTGCCCTACTTCCTGCTTTCCACCACCGGTCCGCTGGTGCAGGCGTGGTTCGCCCGCACCTTTCCGGCGGGCACCGTGTACCGCTTGTTCGCGCTATCCAACTTCGGCTCGCTCCTCGCGCTCGTTTCCTACCCCTTCGCCTTCGAGCCCTGGATCACGACGGCGGTCCAGTCGTGGGGATGGAGCGCGGCCTATGTCGCGTTCGTGGCGCTGTGCGCCGCCTCGGCCTGGTACAGCCTGCGCGGGACGATGACCGCCGGCGCGCGGGAAGCGGTGTCCGCACCAGACGCAGCCCCACCGCCCGGGCCCGGCGACTACACGGCGTGGCTGCTGCTCTCCGGCATGGGCGCGTTCATGCTGCTCGCCGTGACCAATCACATCACGCACGACATCGCGTCGGTGCCGTTCCTGTGGATCCTGCCGCTCACGCTCTACCTCTTGACCTTCATCCTGTGCTTCGAGGGACGCGGATGGTACCAGCGGCGCATCTTCATCGTGCCGCTGCTCGCCGTCGTCGGCGCGATGGCATGGGCGCTGCACGAGGAGCGCGGCATCATGGAGATCAAGGAAGCGGTGCCGCTCAACCTGGTCGGGCTGTTCGTGATGTGCATGTTCTTTCACGGCGAGCTCGCCGCAAGAAAGCCCGCGCCGCGCTATCTCACCAGCTTCTATCTCATGGTGTCGCTGGGGGGCGCGCTCGGCGGCATCGCGGTAGGGCTCGTGGCCGTCAAGCTCTTCAACACCTATTACGAGTTCGGCGCGGGACTGGTGGTGACGCTGCTGATCGCCGCCTACGTCACGCGCGTCATGAACCCCGCGGTGCCGATGGTCGCGCTCGCCGCACTCGGCTTCACCGGCTATCACGTTTACGCCTACATCGGGTATCTCGCGAAGGACGCGCGCGTCATGACGCGGAATTTCTACGGCACCCTGCGCGTGAAGGACATCGGAGCCGATGGCGAGCAGGATGCGGTGCGGCGCCTCATGCACGGCGTCATCATGCACGGCGAGCAATACCGCGCCCCGGGACGTCGGAGCGAGCCGACCACCTACTACGGCGCGACCTCTGGCATCGCGCGCGCCATCAAGGCTCTCGACGGCTCCGCGCTGCGCGCGGGAGTGGTGGGACTCGGCACCGGAACACTCGCCCTGTTCGGCCGCCCGGGCGACGTCTATCGCTTCTACGAGATCAACCCGCAGGTGCTGGCCGTCGCGAGGAGCGAGTTCACCTTTCTCGCGGACAGCGCGGCGAAAATCGAGCACGTCCTGGGCGACGCGCGGCTTTCCCTGGAGCGCGAGCCGCCCCAGGGCTACGATCTCCTCGTGGTGGATGCGTTCTCGAGCGACTCGATCCCGGTCCACCTCATTACGCGCGAGGCGCTGGCGGTCTATCTCCGGCACCTGAAGCCAGGCGGTGTCATCGCGTTTCACCTCACGAACCGGTTTCTCGATCTCCCCCCGGTGGTGAAGCGCATCGCGGATGAATACGGCCTGCACGTCGCGCTGATCTCGGATGATGCCGAGGACGGCGATCTGGCCCGCACCGACTGGGTGCTCGTCACGCGCGAGAAGGCCCTGCTCGAGCGCCCGGAGATTGCCAAATTCGCGAGTGAAATCGAGAATGTTCCCGGGCTGGGGGTGTGGACGGATGATTTCAACAATCTGTTCCGGATACTAAAATAGCGGTGCCATAGATCAACGACCCCCACCCTAACCCTCCCCCTGATGGGGAGGGGAGTACGCCATGCATCGTGCTTCAACCACCAGCTGCCTGGTCACGGTCGTGACTGTGTTCGCGGCCTCGCTCGTCCCCGCGCAGCCGCAGACCGACGCGCGGGGGCTGCCGACGCTCGCGCCGCTCGTCACCGAGGTGACGCCGGCGGTCGTGAATATCTCGGTCATTACGCGCTCGCCGCTCGAGGCGAATCCCCTCTTCGCCGATCCGTTCTTCCGACGCTTCTTCAACCTGCCCGACCGGCCGCAGCGGCAGGAGCAGGCCGCCGGCTCGGGGGTGATCGTGGACGCGGCGCGCGGCTACGTGATCACCAATCACCACGTGATCCGCAACGCCGAGCAGGTGCTCGTCACGTTGAAGGACCGCCGCCAGCTGCCGGCGAAGCTCGTCGGCACCGATCCCGGCACCGATATCGCCCTGCTCCAGATCGACGCCAAAGGCTTGTCCGCGATCCGCATCGGCGACTCGGACACGTTGCAGGTCGGCGACTATGTGATCGCGATCGGCAATCCCTTCGGCATCGGCCAGACGGTCACCTCGGGCATCGTGAGCGCGCTCGGCCGCAGCGGCCTCTCGCCCGAGGGGTTCGAGGACTTCATCCAGACCGACGCCTCGATCAACCCCGGCAATTCGGGCGGCGCGTTGATCAACCTGCGCGGCGAGCTGGTCGGCATCAATACCGCGATCATCGGCCCAGCGGGCGGCAACGTCGGCATCGGCTTTGCGGTGCCCTCCAACATGGCGCGCGCGGTGCTCGCCCAGATCGCGCGCTTTGGCGAGGTCCGGCGCGGGCGGCTCGGCATCGAAATGGTGGATCTCACGCCCGATCTCGCGAAGAAGCTTGGCGTGACCGCCTCCGAGGGCGCCGTGATCGCGGCGGTACAGGCCGGCTCGCCGGCGGAGAAGGCGGGCCTGCGCGAGCGGGACGTGATCGTCGCCCTGGGCGGCCGCCCGGTGCGCGCCGCCGCCGAGCTGCGGGCGCGGCTCGGGCTGACGCCGGTGGGCGAGGAAATCGAGCTACGGGTGCTGCGCGGAAGGGACGCGCGCAACCTCCGCGCCACCATCGCGCCGCCGCAGGAGGCGTCGAGCGTTGAAGGCAAGGCGGTGCCTCAGTTGCAGGGGATGAGCGTGGTGGAGATCGAGCGCGGCAGCCCGCTCCACCAGCGGCTGAAGGGCGGCGGCCTCGTGGTGGCCGATGTGGAACAGGGTAGCCGCGCCTGGCTGGCGGGATTCCGGCCCGCCGACATCATCTACGCGGTGAACCGCCGCCGGGTGCAGACGCTCGCCGAATTCCAGAAGGCGGCGGGCGTGAAGGGCGGATATTCCGTGTCGCTGCTGCGCGGCGACTTCAACGTCACCATCATCGTCCGATAAACCGGACGCGCTGCGCCGGTAGCTGTACACCTTCAAGCAAGTCAACAAGTTAACTCGGAAAACGAATAGCGGCACTATGGTCTGAGGTCATCCCTCATCCCTACGCCGCAGCTCTCGCGGCGGCTATACTGGCGCCCTGTCCAGCGCGGGAGGAAGCATGAAGGTCAAAGCGAACGGCATCGACATCCACTACGAGATCGAAGGCAACGGGCCCTGGCTCACCATGAGCCACTCGCTCGCCTGCAACCTGCACATGTGGGACCCGCAGATGCCGGTCCTCACCAAGAAATTCAAGGTGCTGCGCTACGACACGCGCGGCCATGGGCAGTCGAGCGCACCCGCCGGGGAGTACACGCTGGAGCAGCTCGCCGACGACGTAAAGGGGTTGCTCGACGCGCTCAAGATCAAGCAGACGCACTGGGCGGGGCTGTCCATGGGCGGGATGATCGGCCAGGCCTTCGCGCTCAAGAACCCGGGCGTGTTCCAGAGCATGGTGCTCGCCGACACCACCAGCCGCCGTCCGCCCGACGCAGCAAAGATGTGGGGCGAGCGCATCCAGAATGCGCAGCAGAAGGGGATGGATGCGCTGGTCGAGGGCACGCTTGGCCGCTGGTTCACCGAGCCTTACCGCAATGCGCAAAAGGACGTGATGGCGCGCGTCGGCAACGACATCCGCAAGACCCCCGTTGCCGGCTTCGTCGGCTGCTGCCACGCGATCTCCAGGGTGGATTACCTCGACCGGCTGATGGAGATCAAGTGCCCGGCGCTCGTCATGGTCGGCGAGCACGATCACGGCACGCCGCCGGAAGCGGCGCGGGCCATTCACCAGAACCTGAAGGGCTCGGAGCTGAAAATCATCCCCTCCGCCGCGCACCTCTCGAACATCGAGCAGACGCAGGTGTTCAACGACGCGATGATGGGATTCCTGAATCGCGTCGCGCGTTAGGCAAACCTCTCACCACGGAGGACGCCTCAGCCCGCGCGGCGCGCGGAGCGGCGTTCGACCCAGAACCCGTAGCCGCTGCCCCCGAGCATGAGCGCGGAGCAGGACATGAATACCGGCGCGAAGCCGAACGCGGTGCCGACGGCGCCGAATGCGAGCGGCACGACCATGTGGGTGAAGTGGTTGAACATCACGCGCAGCCCCGCGCCCTCCGACGCGCGCCGGGGCGGCGATAGGCTGTAGATCAGCAGCATGGACATCGGCTGCCCGACGCCGCATCCCAGTCCCAGCACGAACGACGCCGCCGCCAGCAGGTACGGATCGCGGAATAGGGGAAAGAGCAGCAGCGCCGCGCCGGAAAACGCGATGGCATAGAGCAGCATCTCGAACTCTCTCCACACCCTGGCCAGACGCGGCAGCGCCACCCGGATCGTGAACACCGCAACGGCAAACATGCTCATGATGGTCCCGATGGCCGAGGCCGACAGGCCGATCGAGTGTCCGTAAATCGGGAAGAAAAACTGGTAGAGGTCCCACGCGACGGAGATCAACCCGCTGGCGACGATGGCATTGCGCAGATTCGCGTTGCGCAGCAGGTCGAACGAGCTGGACTTTTTCTGCTTCTCCTCCGTTCCGACTGCGGCCTTCGGCAGCAGGCCGCCCTTGAACCACAGCACGAGCACCGCAATGAGCGGGCACACCGCCAGCACCAGGTAGGCGGGCTGGTAGCCGAGGTAGTCGATCGAGAAACCGGCGATCAGCGGGCCGAGGAATGAGGCAATGGAAAATCCGATGGCCAGCAGCGAGTAATTGCGCGCGCGATCCTCGGGCTTGCCCAGGGCGCCGGTGATCCCCTGCGTCGGGACAAAGAAGAACTGGAATGCGGTGCCCACCGCCAGCGACATCACGTAGAGCGGCACGATCCCCGCGAAGACATACGGCACCAGCAGCGCGACGACTACCCCGATCGCGCCGCCCAGCATCGGCAGCCGCGGCCCGACGCGGTCGACGAGCCGGCCGACGTAGAGCGCGATCAGCATCGGGCACAGCGCCCACAGCGCCATGATCACGCCGACCGAGAATGCGTCCACCCCGAGGCTGAGCGCGTGCAGTGGCAGCGCGACCTTGGCGCCGCCGAACCCGGCGTGGGTCAGCACGCAGGTCAGCACGATCAGGTAGATTGTCATCGGGAACGGTGCGGCCCGCGGGCTTGCGCCCCGCGGCTCAGGTGACCGGGAGCCGCGATTCTACCGGGAATGAAAGCTCACCGGACCCGAAAGTCCGTATTGTGGCAAGCGATCACTGGGAAAAATTCCGCATTAGGGCATTGCGGCCACTATGTGAACACATCAATCCGCCTTGGCCCCGGTTGCCTTGACGACCGGCCCCCACCTCGCCCACTCGGCCTTCATGAAGGCCACGAACTCGTCCGGCGGAAGAAACGTCGCGTCCGCGCCCTGCTGGGCGAAGCGCTGCTTGAGGTCCGGCAGGGCGAGAATCTTCATCAGCTCGCCGCTGATGCGATGGACGACCGGCT
>JBOIEM010000080.1:0-6505 GCA_050741115.1 Burkholderiales bacterium | reverse complement strand
CGGCGCCGGGGGCATGATCGGCGCCCGCATCGTCGCCTCGTCCAACCCGGACGGCCACACGCTGCTCTCGGTGTCGGGCGCCCACGTGGTGACGCCGGCCGTGCGCGCCAACCTCGGTTATGACACGGTCAAGGACTTTGCCGGCGTCACCCTGGTCTACAGCGCCGCCTACTATCTCGTGGTCCCGGTGTCGCTCGAGGCGCGGACCGTCAAGGACCTGATCGCCCTGGCGAAAGCGAAGCCCGGGCAACTCAACTTCACTTCCGCCGGGACGGGCAGCGGCACGCATTTCGGCGGCGAGATGTTTAAGAGCAGCGCCGGCATCGACGTGGTGCACGTGCCCCACAGGGGCATACCGGAAGCGCTTACCGAAGTCATGACCGGGCGCATCCACTTCTTCATGGCCCCGTTCGGTTCCACGGCGGGGCTGATCCGCGACGGGAAGCTGCGCGCGCTCGGGGTTTCCACCCCGCAGCGCACGCGCATGAACCCGGAGATTCCGACGATCGCCGAGTCCGGGCTGCCTGGCTTCCGCTACGATTCGTGGGGAGCCCTGTTCGCGCCCGCGAAGACCCCGCGCGTCATCGTCAACAAGCTCAACAGCGAGGTTGCGATCGCGCTGAAGCAACCCGAGACCGTGCAGCGCTTGCTCGCGGTCGGGATGGAACCCGCACCTGGCCCCCCGGCGCAGCTCGAGCAGTTCGTCCGCGAGCAGCTGAAGGTGGCGCTCGACCTCGCGCGGCGAGCCGGCCTCAAGCCCGAGTGACGCTGAGCGGTTCGTCTTCCATCGCCGCGATCTGCTCGCGCAGCTCGAGGATGCGGTCCTGCCAGTAGTGCTGCGTGCCGAACCAGGGAAACGCCGCGGGAAACGCGGGGTCGTCCCAGCGCTGCGCGATCCACGCCGAGTAGTGGATCAAACGCAGCGTGCGCAGCGCCTCGACGAGCAGCAGCTCGCGCGGATCAAACGCGCTGAAATCCTCGTATCCCTTCAGCACGTGCGCGAGCTGCCGCGCCATCGAACCGTGGTCGCCCGAGAGCAGCATCCACAGGTCCTGCACCGCCGGCCCCGAGCGGCAGTCATCGAAGTCCACGAAATGGGGACCGGTGTCGGTCCACAGCACATTGCCGCCGTGGCAATCACCGTGAAGGCGGATGCGCTTCACTCCGCCCGCGAGCGCGTGGCAGCGGCGCGCGCCCTCCAGCGCGAGCGCGGTCGCGCTCGCCCAGGCCTCGAGCAGGTCGGCGGGAATGAGCCCGCTTGCGAGGAGCCACTCCCGCGGCTCGACGCCGTGGCTCTCGATATCCAGCGACGGGCGCTCGCGGAAAGCCCGTGTTGCGCTGACGGCGTGGATGCGCCCGACGAAGCGCCCGATCCATTCGAGGGTCTTCGCGTCCTCCAACTCGGGCGCGCGCCCGCCGCGGCGCGGGAACACGGCGAAGCGGAAGCCCTCGTGCGCGTGGAGCGTCGCGCCGCCGATGGCGAGCGGGGCGACCACCGGGATCTCGCGCTCCGCAAGCTCGAGGGAAAACGCGTGCTCCTCCAGGATCTGCGCGTCGCTCCAGCGCGCCGGGCGGTAGAACTTCGCCACCAGCGGCGGGCCCTCCTCCATCCACGCCTGGTAGACGCGGTTCTCGTAGCTGTTGAGGGAAAGCAGCCGGCCGTCGGGCACGAACCCGACGCTGGCGAGCGCGTCGAGCGCCCGGTCGGGCGTCAGACCGGAGTAGGGAGCGGGCGGCACCCGCCCATTCTAAGGGTCAGCTCTTGGAGAAGATCGAGTCGAGCCGGTCGAGGTCGTTGATGACCTTCCACTCGGTCGCCCCGGCGGCCTCGACCCGCTTCTGCCAGGCCTCGAGGCGTCCGAGGTAGCGCCGCGGATCGATGTTGTCCGTGTTGAGCTTCACGACGTTGACCGCAATCACCCGGATGTTCTTCAGGCTGATCGGGAAATTGCGGATCGTCACCTTGTCCAGCTCCTCCTGCATGTCGGAGAAGATGAGAATGGTCCTTTTTCCCGCGCCGGTCTCGTTCAGGAACTCCGCGCCTTGAATGATCCCGCCGGTGATATCGGTATGGGCGCTGCCCTTGACCGACCTGAGGAACGCGTCCGTTTTCTCGCGAAACGCGCGCTTCTGGGCGTTGGCCTGGCTCGGGCGCTGGTCGAACATGGCCCTGGCGATGATGTCCTTCTCAGTGAAGCTGCGGCTCTGCACCCGCGCGACCGCCAGCGAGTCGCCCGGCTGGAGCGTGCCCAGCAGATAATTGATGATGAGCTGGGCCTTCCTGGCCTCCTGCGCGTAGGTCCCGGAAGTGTCGACGAGCACGTAAACCGCGTGAGTCTGGGTGCGCGGGTCCACGCAGCCCGCGGCGGCAGCCGCGAGCCCCAGGACTACGAGCGACGCCCACAATGCCCGCCTGTTCATGACCGGCCTCCTCTCAGGGACTTCAATTCGCCGGTGGAATCCAGCGAGCGCGCATTCACCGCCGCCCCGCCGCCGCGCAGGGACTTCACCAGGTGCTCCACCATCAGCGGCAGCACCACCAGGAGATCGTAGAAGTGCAGCAGCAGGCGGCCCAGGTGCCGCGTCAGATTGCCCAGCACGCGCAGCACGAATCCCAGCATGCGAACCAGATCGGCCAGCAGCGACCCGCCGATATTCCGCGCCGAGTGGATGAACGACTCGAGGGGAATCGCGACGAACGCGAGCGCAAACGGCAGGATGAACCCGAGCACCATCTGGCCGGCCGTCGGGATGCGCCCGACCCAGCCATCGCTCGCTGCGGCCGCCGGCGCCGCCGCAAGCGACTGCAGCAGGGCCTGCTTGTCGGCGATCAGCATGTCGCGCATCAGCGCCAGGGCCGCCTCGACGCTCGCCAGGATCACCAGCAGCACGAGCGAAATCCAGATCATGCGGCGCCGCGCGTGGTCGCTCAGGTTGGAGATGCGCGGGAAGAGGTGCGTGATGCGCAGCGCTTCCATCAGGAACAGCCCCATCGACGCCTCGACCAGGATGATGACGAGCGCCGCGACCTCGGATGTGCGCAGCGACGCGGTGATGTAGTCGCCCGCGCCGACCATTTCCGACATTGGCAGCGCGATCAGCTTGAAGTTGACGAACGCCCCACCCAGCGCGATCGTCAGGACGATCACCGCGATGTTGAACTGCGTGAAGGCGGAATTCGACAGGATCGTCTCCGCCTCGTCGCTCTTCGCGGCGATCTGCCGGTATTTCTTCATCTGCGTGTCCACGGCCTCCGCGTTTTCCGCGAGATCCGACATTTTCTTGTCGACCAGCTTCAGCGTCTTCTCGATGGAGCGCCAGAATGGAAGCCCCCCCTCCAGGATGTCGTGCCGCTCCTCGTAGGCGCGGCGGTACTCGCCGATGGCCTTGTCGTGGATCCGCTCGACCGACTCGCGGATCTCGTCGAGGATCTTCTCCACCACTTCTCCACCGCCGGACTTGATCTGCGCGACGGCGGTGACGGCCTCGACCCAGTCGGGCGGGGGCGGCGGCACCTCGCCGCATTTCTTGTAGTCTTCCTCGATGCGCGTGATCGCCTCGAGGAGCTTGCGCTGCAGGACCGGATAGCCCTGCAGGTCGCGCGTCACCAGGATGCCGACGCGCTCGAATTCGCGCTCGATGCGCTGGCCGACTTCCCGGCGTCCCTGCGCGAGCAGAACCGCCTTGTTGCGCTCCTTCATCACCGCCGCCCAGGCGAACAGCCAGCGCGACGCAAGGCGCAGGGCCCCGGCGAGCGCATGGGTGGTGGCGCGGATCATGCCGTGCATGGGCGCGCGCGCCACATAGAGGCCGACCATCGCGATCAGCAGCAGGACCAGCACCGACAGCGCGATGCTGTCCGGCCAGAACATCCAGTCACGCATGCTCGTCATGGGAACCTCCTTCGACTTGCGGACAGTGCCGGGTACGATAGATCACGCCAAGAAAAGTTGCCGGATTAAATCGGGCGCCCGAGGACATATTTCTCGAATCGCCGGGCGGCGTGAGGTGTTTGTCCCGAATCAGCGGCACCAGGTGGCGTCGGATCGAGAGCTTCGAACCGCTCAAACTTCCTTGCAACCGCGTTTGTCGCCGTTTCCCGACATCCTGCAACCCGGCACTGCTTCACTGCTTGGCCGCGGCAACCTGGACCTTGATCCATTCGGCGACCGGTTTCGGCTCGCCCTTGCGAAGCTTGATCTCGACCTTGCGGCCCTGCTGCAGATCGGCGATCGCGCCGCTCCGATTCTGCTGCTTCTGCAGGCTGCGGTCGAGCCAGATCGGCGTCCGCTCCGTGAAGGTGACCGTCCTCGCGCCCGACGGACTCGAAACGGTCACCGTCTTCTTTCCCCGATCCACCGACTCGAGCGTTCCGATCAGGCTCTGCTTGTCCGACAGCCCGGGCGACCGTCCGATGGGGATAAAGATCTCGGTCGCCTCCTGCCCGTGAGCGCCGAAGGCGCCTCCCAGCGTCACGATCATGATCGCCAATCCCAGGTAACGGTTCAACATGACGTGTCCTCCTTGCATTCCCGATCGCCCCTCGCCTGCGCGCGCATTCAGGATGCTTCGGTGAGTTGCGCGCGCGCCTTCCGTTGCTCGTCAACCGCCTGCCGAGTGAGCGCGCCCCGCCTGACGAAGCTGCGGGCCGCATTTTCCGCCAGCTTCGCGGCCTTCTGCAAATGGGCGACCGCCCCGGGATGGAGCCCGGCGCCGTCCAGGACCTTGATGCTGTCCTGCGTTTCGCTCGCGGCCCGCTCGAGCAGCTCTCGAGCCTCCTTGCGGCTTGCAAATCCCAGCGCGGCGCTCGACTCCAGGAGCTCGATGCTCTGCCGGATGTTCTCGAGCGCGTTGAGCACCCGGAGAAACGCGGCCACCGCCACGACCTGGGTCGCGTCCAGCCGGATGCCGACTCCCCGGGGATCGGTCTTGGCCAGAGCGAGCCCCGAGGGTGACTTGTTGAAGGCGTCGCCGTTGTAGAAGGTCACCGCCCCCTCGATGGTCTCGATGGCGTTGTTGTGGAAAAACGGGCCGGTATCGGCCGCCTCCACCAGCGGCGGGGTGTTGAAAGTGCCGTCACCCGGCCGCCCGAACCCGTCGTCGGGAGGATTGCGCTCGCCGGTGAGATCGGCCGGCTGGTCCGGGAGGTTCTCCACGCCGGTATTGAAGTTCGCGTTTCCGATGTTGCCGCCGCCGAAGTTCGCCGTCGCCCCGGCGTTGGCATGGCAGAGGTTGCACTTGCCGAGCTGGTTATCCAGGAAAATCGCCTGTCCGCGCTTCGCGACCGGTCCCTTGAGCGGCAGCGGCAGGACGAGGTCCTGCTGCCGGCCGAGGGAGAGCATGAACGCCTCGAGCGCGTCGAGCTCCGCCTCCGTCGGGAGCCGGAAGTCCATCCCGGCCACGCGATTGAGGGTCCTCGTGAAATGCTGGATCACGGCGCCGGTGGCAAAGGAGCGCAGCGAGCCGTCCCCGGGGGCGCCGTCCCCCGACCAGCCGGTGCGCGGTCCCTGGTTGCTGTTGATGGAGGTCCGCTGCGCGAGCACGTGCGGCACCCCGCGCATGACGAACTTCTTGTCCAGGTCGTCGAAACCGTCGAGATTCTCCAGGATCAGCCCGAACTGGCGCATCAGCTTCGGATTCTCGAAATTCTTCTTGAGATCGGGGTTGAATTCCGCGACAAACAGCGGATCGGTCGGCGGCAGCGTGGCGATGAAAGCGGGATCCAGGGCGAAGTTGTTGCGCGCAGGGTGGCAGGTGCCGCAGGTCCGGCCGTTCCCGCCGAAAGTCTCGTTGAAGAAGATCACCTTCCCCCTTGCAACCGGATCGGTCGGAGGAGGTGGCGCCGAGCACGCCGCAAGCGCCGATAGAGCGCCCGCGAGGGCACACGCGACTACGACGGAGGGTAGGTTTCTGCTGCCTCGATTCCAGCCGGTCCGCTTGCTCATGCGCGCCTCCCCTTGCCAGGAAATGGGATCGGATTCCAGGGTCTTCCCCTACACGCCGTCTCCGATCGACGACAACGCGCTGCGCAAAGGCATGACCGGATGACGAGGTTTAGATGTGAGTTTACCGCAGCCGTTCACTGATTGACGAGTGATGAGCGAGGATTGACATCCCCCTCCCCGGGCGCAACCATCACGCTCAGCATGCGATCCCACAGGTTTCGTTTCTTCCTTGCTTGCCTCGCCCTGGTGACGGCCGGCGGGGCGTTCGCTGACGAAGCGTCCGAGTACGCCGAGATGCGGCGCGCGCTCGCCGACGCGATCGAGCAGGGCGTGAACCGCGTGCGCCAGAGGAGCGGCGGGGGGCCGATCGACCCGCGTGTCATCGCAGCCATGGCCAAGGTGCCGCGCCACGAGTTTGCGCCGCCCCACCTCCGCCCCTACGCCTACCTCAACCGGCCGCTGCCCGTCGGTCCCGACGCCACGATCTCGCAGCCCTCGCTCGTCGCGGAGATGACCGATCTCCTGAAGATCGAGCGCGGCCAGAAGGTGCTGGAGGTCGG
>JBOIEM010000079.1:0-3101 GCA_050741115.1 Burkholderiales bacterium | reverse complement strand
TACTGATATTGCCGCGGCGGTAGCTGATCAGGTTCCGCCGCTGCAGGGCGCCGGCGGCGTTGGTGACGCCGACCCGCCGCACCCCCAGCATGTGCGCGAGAAATTCCTGCGTAAGTCGGAACTGCGGCGAGCGCACGCGGTCGCGGGTCATCAGCAGCCAGCGGGCGAGGCGCGCCTCCACGACGTGAAAACGATTGCACGCGGCGGTCTGCGTGACCTGGGCCATCAACACGTGGGCGTAGTGGTGCAGCACCCGTTGCAGGGGCGCGCAGCGCGGGAATACCCGGCGGAAGCGCGCCGCTTCCATCCGCATTGCCGTGCCGGCTCCCTGCACCAGCGCGCGCACGGAGGTCACGCCGACCCCCAGCGCGAGGGGTATGCCCACCATGCCTTCGCGGCCGACGAGGCCCACTTCCAGTGCGAGGCGGCCGTCCACGAGGGTCAGCAGGGACACGACGGAGTCGTTGGGAAAGTAGACGTGCCGGATCGGCTGCCCGGGCTCGTAGAGCACCTCGCCGAAAGTCAGCGCGACCGGCTCGAGGCCGGCAAGGAGACGCAGATAGTCCCTGCGCGGCAGCGCGGCCAGCAGGCTGTTTGCGGCGGGAACGGTATGGGCGGGGGACATGACGCGCGAAGTTTAGGGCGGGAGCGGCCAGCCTTCTGTGCGGTCGCGTACAGAGGGCCGAAGGCCGAGCCGTTTTGAATGTGCGCTGGCGTACCGACCCGGCAGGTCGCTGCGCGTAGCCTAACAAATTCGATTATTGCCGGTGAGGAGACCATGAACATCGCAATGTGGGTCCTGGCGGGAGGCGCACTCGGGTGGATCGGTTACGTGCATCTGAGGGCCAATGCAGATCGCGGCCTGGTGATCTCGGTCATCATCGGCGTGGTGGGGGGATTACTCGGCGGGAACGTGCTTGCGCCGATGCTTGGCGCCACCACGGACGCCCCCAATGATTTCAGCCTGTTTTCGCTGACGATCGCGCTGGCGAGCGCGGCCGCGTGCCTCGCCATCGGCAACCTGGTGTCCCGGCGTTTCGGTGTGTAACCCGGCGTGAGCGAGCGGATCGCCGAGTCGGGACGGGCGGCCGGGGCGAGCGAACTGCTGTCGTTCGGCCGCTTCCTTGAGGAATTGCGGCACGTCACGCGCTTTCGTTCCAGCCCCGTGGTCGGGGATCCGCTGGACGCGGCGGTGAAAAGGATCGAGAAGAACCCCGCGTTCTCGCAATCCCGGATTCTCACCCGCCTGCTCGCCGCGCTGACCTATCAACGGGGCGAGTTCCGGCGCGCGGAGATCGCCGCCTTCGACTCGGAAACGCTCGCCATGGTGATCGCCCTGATGGATGCGCACGCCGCCGGGACCGCGACGCGCGAGGCGTGGATACGCGCCGTCGACCTGGCGGTCGCCGCCCAGGACGGCGTCAGCGGCTAGAGGATGGCGGCAGTCGCCGGTCGGCCGCGGCGCGGCTGACGCGAGGGTAGCGGCCGGGAGAACATGAGACAGGGAAGCGTCATTTTCGTCGGGAAATCGGGCGAGCGATACCACTTCCAGGTATGGTCCCTGGACGCGCGGTTCAAGTCGGTAGCCGCCGTATACTTCGTGACGAAGCGCGCATACGACAACAATACTTATCGCAGGGCGTCCCACGAGGGGATCTATATCGGCCAGACCGAAGACCTTTCCGGCTCGCTCGCGGCCGAGGCGCAGCTCGAGCGCTTCAGCAAATACGGCGCCAATTGCGTGTGTGTTTACGTTCTCGCCGATGCGGAGCGGCGGATCGCCGTCGAGCAGGACCTGCTCGACGCGCACCGCACCCACTGCAACCACCAGGCCAGGGCCGCGCGCCTGTTCGGCGCGAGCGACGGCCCGCGATAGGGGATGTCAGCCTGGCTGTTCACGCCGACCGGAGGCTCCATTGACCACCGCCCAGATGCTGCGAAACAGGAAGAGGAAGCAGAAGACCAGGAACCGCATGGCGCAGGCAGCCAAGCGGGCGAGGAAGCTGAGTAAGCAGGCTCGGAAGGCGGCCGAGCCAGGCGCGGCTGCCGCCGTGATCGCGCAGGCACCCGGGTTCGTTGCCCGCCCGGGCTAGCGGTCTTCGGACCTCGGCAGTCCGTCCAGCAACACGTCGGGTGGAAGCACCTCCCGGAGGCCGGATGGATTCCTTTCCCTCTCCGCGGTGGAGGCGGCAGGCTTGGTGCCCTTCTTGGGCCGGCCGGGCCGGCTCGTGACGTAGAAGACCTTGAGGGGGGGAACGGGCGGCGGCTTCTCAAGAAACCGGCAGTCGGACTCCGTCGGCACGCTCACCATGGCGCCGATTCGCGTCTTGTCGAGATACACGGTGTAGAGCAGCATGTGCCGCAAGTGCGGGATGGGCAGCGCGATCACCTCGTATTTCCCGATCATGAACTGCTTGCGTTCCAGGGCGGCGCTCATGTGGCTTCGCCCGGTCCCGAGGGGTTTTTCTCGCCGGTCCGGGCGGCGCCGGTCCTGGGCCGCGAGCCGGGGCCTCTGCCGCGCGGCCGCCCGCCCAGCACCGCGTCGCATCGCTCCACGATCTCCGCGTCGTTGAGCCGCTCCGCGTTGGCGCGGAGCTGCCGCACGTCGGGCGTGGTCAGCGCGTCGATTCGCTCCTTCGTCCACTCGACGCGCCGGGCGTGCTTCATCATGAATGCCATGGTGATTCTCGCTTTCCGGAAGGGGATCCGAGTTGCGGCCCCGGGGTTTCGACGCAAGCAAAAAAAGCCCGGGGTGGCGGGCTTTCCATTGCTCCTTATACCACAAATCAGCGCCGGCGTGCCGGAATCCGCCCGGTCTCGCGTAGACTTCCGTGCTGAACTGACTTCGGAGGGCAGGACATGCTTCGCCTATACGGCTCCGCCCGGTCGCGCGCCGTTCGCGTGCTGTGGATGGCGGGCGAGCTCGGGCTTACCTACGACCAGAAGGATTGGCTGCCGCGCGCGCCGGAGACGCGCACGCCGGAGTACCTGGCGCTGAACGCCAACGGCCGCGTGCCGACGATAGACGACGACGGGTTCATCCTCTCGGAGTCGATGGCGATCAATATCTACCTTGCGAAAAAGCACAAGAGCGCGCTCTA
>JBOIEM010000078.1:0-6322 GCA_050741115.1 Burkholderiales bacterium | reverse complement strand
CAGCAGCGACGACGACAGCTCGTGCTTCGCCTTCTCGGCCCACTCCTTGAGCCGCTGCAGCGCCATCCGGTCCTTGCGGAGATCGACGCCGTGCTCGAGCGCGAACTCGTCGGCGAGCATGTCGATGATCCGCTGATCGAAGTCCTCGCCGCCCAGGTACGTATCCCCGTTGGTGGACTTGACCTCGAAGACGCCGTCGCCGATCTCGAGGATCGAGATGTCGAACGTGCCGCCGCCGAAGTCGTAGACCGCGATCAGCTCGTCGCTCTTCTTGTCGAGGCCGTACGCGAGCGCGGCGGCCATCGGCTCGTTGATGATGCGCTTGACGTCGAGGCCCGCGATGCGGCCGGCGTCCTTCGTCGCCTGGCGCTGCGAGTCGTTGAAATAGGCGGGCACGGTGATGACGGCCTCGGTGACGGATTCGCCGAGGTAGTCCTCGGCGGTCTTCTTCATCTTGATCAGCACCTGCGCCGAGATTTCGGGCGGCGCCATCTTCTTGCCGCGCACTTCGACCCAGGCATCCTTGTTGGGGGCTTCCGCGATCTTGTACGGCACGACCTTGATCGCCTTCTGCACTTCGGCGTCCCCGAAGCGGCGGCCGATCAGCCGCTTGACGGCGTAAAGGGTGTTCTTGGGATTGGTGACTGCCTGGCGCTTTGCCGGCGCGCCGGTCAGGATTTCACCGTCGTCCATGTAGGCGACGATGGAGGGGGTCGTGCGCGCGCCCTCGGAATTCTCGATGACCTTGGGCTGGCCGTTCTCCATCACGGCCACGCACGAGTTGGTCGTTCCCAGGTCGATGCCGATGATCTTGCCCATGTTCTACCTCGTTAATTTCTCAACAGATTCGTCCTATCCGGGATATGGGGGTCAGCTCCCCGGATTCAATGGTCAGGCGTTCCCGCTGCGCGCCTTCGCAACCAGGACCATGGCCGGGCGGATCACCCGGTCGTGCAGGAGATAGCCCTTCTGCAGCACCTGGACGACGGTGTTCGGCTCGGCGTCCGCCTCCACCGCGCTGATCGCCTGGTGGCGGTGCGGATCGAACTTCTGTCCCACGGGATTGATCTCGGCGAGGTTGAAGCGCTCGAACACGCCTGAGAGCTGCTTCAGTGTCAGCTCGGCGCCGCTCCTCATGCTCTCCGCTGACGCGTTCTCGGAGGCTAGCGCGGCCTCCAGGCTGTCCTTCACCGCGAGCAGCTCGGAGGCGAAGCTCTCCAGGGCGAACTTGTGCGCGCTGGCGATCTCGCCGCGCGCGCGTTTGCGGATATTGTCGGCTTCCGCCTTGGCCCGCAGCCAGGCATCGTGGTGTTCGGCTGCCGCGAGCTCCGCTTTCTTCAGCCGCTCCTCCAGGCTCGTCGCGGCGTCGAGGGCGGGCTCCTGCGCCGCCTGCGGCTGAGCCTTCGATTGAGCGGCTTGCGGATCGGGAGCGGCGAGCTCTCCGGCCGGTGATTCGTTCCTGTTGTGAGTGGCCTCGGGTGCTTCCTGCATCATGCTCTCCGCGCTGACTTCACGAATATTGGGACGGGCCCGCCGGGTTCAAGAGTCCCGGCCTTCCCCTAAGTGACTGAATGAAAAGAACTCTTGACGAAACCCCGGCTTTCATCCCTTTGCGCCCATTTGAAGGGCGCGCAGGCGCGCCATTTCGAGGGTCTCGTGTGTTGCGCTGTCGGCCCAGCCGAGCAGGTTGCTCGCCACGATCTCGGCGAGCGTTCGCACCCAGTCGTCGCGCTCGTTCAGGCACGGGATGAAGTGGAACTCGCGCCCGCCGGACTTGAGGAAGACGCTCTTTCCCTCGATAGCGATTTCCTCGAGCGTCTCCAGGCAGTCGCTCACGAAGCCCGGACAGATGACGTCCACCCGTCCGGCCTTGCGCCGGCCGAGCTCCTCGAGCGTCGCGGCGGTGTAGGGCTTGAGCCACTCGGCGGTGCCGAAGCGCGACTGGAACGTGACGCGATACTGATCCTCGCGCAACCCCAGCGCTTCCGCCAGCAGCCGCCCGGTCGCCTGGCACTCGCAGTGGTAGGGATCGCCCTTGTCGAGGGTCGCTCGCGGCACCCCGTGAAAGCTCATCAGCAGCACGTCCGGCCGCTGGTTCCTCGCCCAGTAGTCGCGTGCGCTCCGCGCGAGCGCAGCGATGTAACCCGAGTGGTCGTGGAAGCTGCGCACCGTCCGCACCGCCGGCTGGTTGCGCAGGTCCTGCAGGCAGCGGAAGGCGGCGTCAAACGCGGTGGCCGTCGTGCTCGCCGAATACTGGGGGTAGAGCGGCACCAGCAGGATCCGGTTGCAGCTTTGGGCCCTCATCTCGCGCAGCTTGTCCGGAATCGACGGCGCGCCGTAGCGCATCGCGTAATCCACGACGAGCGGCAGGTGCTGCGCGCGCTCGCCGAGGTGGGCGCGCAGCAGCGTCACCTGGCGCTCGGTGTGAACGCGCAGCGGCGAGCCTTCGCTCATCCAGATCTGCGCGTAGCGTCGCGCGGAGGCCCGGGGCCGGATGGTCAGGACGAGCAGGTGCAGGATCGGCCGCCAGATGAAGCGGGGGATTTCGATGACGCGCAGGTCCGAAAGGAACTCCCGGAGGTAGGAGCGCACCGCCGCCGCCGTCGGCGCCTCGGGGGTGCCGAGGTTGATCAGCAGGACGCCGATGCGGGGCCGCGTGCCGTGCGAGTACGGCGGCTCGGGAGCGTAGCGGGACATGCGCAACGGAACTCAGCGTTGCGCGAGCATGCTGGAGAGCAGCTTGGCCGTGATGTCGACGATCGGGATGACGCGCTCGTAGGCCATCCGGGTCGGGCCGATCACCCCGACCGTGCCCACCACCTCTCCGTCCACCTCGTAGGGCGCCGTGATCACGCTGCACTCGTCGAGCGGCGCGACGCCGGACTCGCCGCCGATGAAAATTTGCACGCCCTGCGCCCGGTGGGACATCTCGAGCAGCTGCAGCAGCCCGGTCCTGCGGTCGAACAGCTCGAACAGTTTCCTCAGGTTCGCCATGTTGGAGGCGAGGTCCTGTGAATCGAGCAGGTTGCTCTCGCCCGAGATCACGACTTCTTCCGCGGATTCGCTTGCCGCCTGGCTGCCGGCTTCCAGCGCCGCCGTCATGAGCTGGGTCATGTTCGCGGTGAGCTGCCTCAGCTCCTCGCGGATGCGGCGCCGGATCTCCTCAAAGGTGAGTCCGGCGTAATGCTGGTTCAAGATGTTCGCCGCCTCGACGAGGTCCGCCGGTGAATAGCGCTTCTCGGTCATCAGGATCCGGTTCTGGACGTCGCCCTCGGGCGTGACGAGGATCAACAGGATGCGCGTATCCGAAAGCCTCAGGAACTCGATGTGGCGGAAGCCGGCACTGCGCCGCGGCGTCATCACGACCCCCGCGAAGTGCGTGAGATCGGACAGGAGCTGCGAGGCGGAAACCACCAGCCTCTGCGTGCTCTGCGCATGCAGTTGTCCCTCAAGCTGGCTGATCTCGACCGTGTCGAGCGGCTTGATGGTGAGGAGCGTGTCAACGAAGAAGCGGTAGCCGCGCACGGTCGGCACCCGTCCCGCCGAGGTGTGCGGGCTCGCGATGAAGCCCATCTCCTCGAGATCGGCCATCACGTTGCGGATGCTGGCCGGGGAGAGATCGAGTCCCGAGTAGCGCGACAGCGCGCGCGAGCCGACCGGCTGGCCCTCCGCGATGTAGCGCTCGACCAGCGTCTTCAACAGGATGAGCGCGCGCTCGTTCAGCGTCGGGGTCTCGACAGGCATGACTTATTCTACAGAAAAAGCAATCGCCGATTGTGGTTAAAATGCGGCAGTGAAATCCTCTTTCAAGACCGTCGCGCTGGTCGGCAAGTACCAGAGCCCCGAGGTGGCGGCACCCCTGCTGAAGCTCGCCCGGTTTCTCGAGCGGCGCAAGGTCGAGGTGCTGATGGACCGCGTCGCAGGTGCACGCGCGGGCCGCAGCCGCTACCCGGCGCTGCCGCTGGAGGAGCTTGCCCGGAAGGCCGACCTTGCCATCGTCATCGGCGGGGACGGCACCATGCTCAACATCGCGCGCACCCTCGCGCCACGCGACGTCGCGCTGGTCGGCGTCAGCCAGGGCCGGCTCGGCTTCCTCACCGACATCTCGGTCGAGAACATGCTCGGCACCATCGGCGCGATCCTCGACGGCAGGTTCGTCGCCGAGAAGCGCATGCTGCTGGAAGGACGGGTCGACGGCCGGGGGCACAAGGCGTCCCGGGCGCTTGCCTTCAACGACGTGGTGGTGAGCAAGGGCGCCCGCGGCAATCTGATCGAGCTCGAGGTGCGCATCGACGGCGAATTCATGTACAACCAGCGCTCCGACGGCCTGATCGTGGCGACCCCGAGCGGCTCCACGGCTTACGCCATGTCCTCCGGCGGGCCGATCGTGCATCCGGCGCTCTCGGTGATGGCGCTGGTGCCGGTGTCGCCGCATACGCTGTCGAACCGGCCGATCGTCGTCAGCAGCGATTCGGTCGTGGACATCATCATCCGCCACGCCGCCGATGCGCGCGTCCACTTCGACAGCCATACGCATTTCGACCTGGGCGAGGGCGACCGGGTGGCGGTGCGGCGCTTTTCGCACCCCATCCGTCTGCTCCATCCCGCCCGGCACAGCTACTACACCATGCTGCGCGAGAAGCTCAACTGGTACCGGGAGTAATGCTGCGCAGTTTGTCCATCCGCGATTTCGCGATCGTGGATCATCTCGAGCTGGAATTCTCCCCCGGCTTCACGGTGCTCACCGGCGAGACCGGGGCGGGCAAGTCCATCCTGATCGACGCGCTCGCGATGGTGCTCGGCGAACGCGCCGACGCCATCGTGGTGCGCGGCGGGGCGGAGCGCGCCGAGATCGAGGCGGAGTTCGGCGTCGACGGGCGTCCGGATGTCACGCGCTGGCTGAGGGACAACGAGCTCGCTGGCGACGAAGGCGCGCTCCTCATGCGGCGCGTGGTCGAGTCCTCGGGCCGCTCGCGCGGATTCATCAACGGGCGTGCCGCCACCCTGGTTCAGCTGCGGCAGATGGGCGAGCGCCTGGTGGACATCCACGGCCAGCATGAGCACCAGTCGCTCGGGCGCGCTGCGGCCCAGCGCGAGCTGCTGGACGAATTCGGCGGACTCGCGGACGCCTCCGGCAAAGTGGCGCAGCTTCACGGCGCCTGGCGGGAACGCCGCGAGAGCCGCATCGCGTTCGAGACCAACGCCGCGGCGTTCGCCGCCGAGCGCGAGCAGCTCGAGTGGCAGGCGCGCGAGCTCGAGGGCCTCAGGTTCAGCGCCGACGAATGGCCGGAACTCGTCGCCGAGCACTCGCGCCTCGCGCACGCGGCGAGCCTGATCGAGGCCGCCCGGCTCGGCGTCGAGGCGCTGGCCGAAGGAGACGACGCCATCCTCGCGCGGGTCAACGCCGTGGCGGGCAGGCTCGGCAATCTCGTCGAGCACGATGCCAGGCTGAAGGAAATCCTCGAGCTGCTCGAGCCGGCGCGGATACAGCTGCAGGAGGCCGTCTACGCGCTGCGCCGCTACGGCGAGCGCCTCGACCTCGATCCCCAGCGGCTGCGCGAGGTCGAGGCGCGGCTCGACGCCATACACGCCGCCGCCCGCAAGTATCGAACGCAGCCGGAGGCGCTGCCGGCAAAGCTGGAGGCCGCGAGGACGCGGCTCCGAGAGCTGGGCGAAGGCGGCGACGTGGAGGCCCTGCGCAGGCTTGAGGAGGCGGCTCACGCCGCCTGCCTCGCGGAAGCCGGGAAGCTGTCGGCGGGAAGGAAAAAGGCGGCGAAACGGCTGGCGGAGCAGGTGACCGCCGCCATGCAGGAGCTCGCGATGGCCGGAGGCCGGTTCGAGGTCGTTCTTCAGCCGGCGGCGGAAGTCACCGCGAACGGCCTGGAGAACGTCGAATTCCAGGTGTCCGCGCACAAGGGCATGGCGCCGCAGCCGCTGGCGAAGGTGGCGTCGGGCGGCGAGCTGTCGCGCCTGTCGCTCGCGATTCAGACGGTCGCGAGCCGCGCGGCGCAGGTGCCGACGCTCATCTTCGACGAGGTGGACGCGGGCATCGGCGGTCGCGTGGCGGAGATCGTGGGCAGAATGCTGAAAGAGCTCGGCGGACGGCACCAGGTCATGTGCATCACGCACCTGCCCCAGGTCGCGGCGGCGGCCGACCACCAGTGGCAGGTGGTCAAGGCCGCCGCAGGGGGCAAGGTGCTTTCCCGGGTGACGATGCTCGACCGGAGCCAGCGCGTGGAAGAGATCGCGCGCATGCTGGGAGGGGTGAAAATCACCGAAACGACGCGCAAGCACGCCGCGGAGATGCTGGGCGCGAAACTGT
>JBOIEM010000077.1:0-5620 GCA_050741115.1 Burkholderiales bacterium | reverse complement strand
CCCACGAGCTGCCGCGGCCCCCGCTGCAGCTCGTCGGCCGGCCGGTGCGGCCGACGGCCGCCGAGACTGCGGCGAACCCGCGCGCGCGCAGCGCCGTGATGCGCATCGCCGAGAAGCTGGCCGTCCCGGCCTGACCAGCATGCTGAAACTGAACCTCGCCCTGCTCGCCGTTCTCACCGCCTGCGCTCTCGCGCTGGTCACTTCCCAGCACCAGGCGCGCAAGCTCTACGTCGAACTGCAAAAGGAGCAGGAGCTGGCCCAGCAGCTCGAGGTGGAATGGGGGCAGCTGCAGCTCGAAGCGAGCACCTGGGCGACCCACGCGCGCATCGAGAAGCTCGCCACCCGGGCTCTCGGCATGCGCGTTCCGCCGCCGTCCCGCGTGAGGGTGGTGCCGCCCGCTCCGCAGGGGGAAAAGCCGTGAGATCGGTCGCGCATCCTCGGCTGGCGCTGCGGCTGCCGGCGTGGCGCTCGCGGCTGCTGCTGCTCGCGCTCCTCGCATGGTTCGTCGCCCTCGCCCTGCGCGCGCTCTACCTGCAGGGGCTACACAACGATTTCCTGCGGCAGAAGGGCGAGTCGCGCTATTCGCGCGTGATCGAGCTCTCCGCGACGCGCGGGCCGATCGTGGACCGCAACAACGAGCCGCTCGCGATCTCCACACCCGTCGAGTCGGTGGCGGCGAGCCCGGCGGACCTGGAGATCAGCCCGGAGCAGCTGAAGCGCCTCGCCCGGCTGCTCGGGTCGGACGCGGACGAGCTGCGGAAGAAGCTCGCCGACACCCGGCGCGAGTTCGTCTACCTCAAGCGGCAACTGCCCCCGGACGAGGCCGCGCGGGTGGTGGCGCTGGGCATTCCCGGGGTGTTCCTGCAACGCGAGCACCGCCGCTATTATCCGGCGGGCGAGGTGACGGCCCACCTCATCGGCCTGACCGACGTGGACGGCCGCGGACGCGAGGCGCTCGAGCTCGCGTTCGAGCAGCAGCTCGCGGGCCTTGCCGGCAGCCGCCGGGTCATCAAGGACCGGCTCGGGCAAATCGTCGAGGACATGGAGAGCATCCGCGCGCCGCAGAACGGGCGCACGCTCGCCCTCTCGATCGACGCCACGATCCAGTATCTGGCATACCGCGAGCTCAAGGCCGCCGTGGCGGCGAACCGCGCGCGCGCTGGCAGCATCGTGGTGCTTGATATCGCCACCGGCGAAGTGCTGGCCATGGCGAGCGCGCCCTCGTTCAATCCCAATAACCGCGAACGCTTCCACCCGCAGCGCGCGCGCAACCGCGCCGTCACCGACCTCTTCGAGCCGGGCTCGACGCTGAAGCCCTTCACCGCCGCCGCGGCGCTGGAGTCGGGCACGGTGCGGCCGGAAAGCGTCATCGAGACCGCGCCGGGGCAGCTCGCCGTCGGCGACCGCCTGATCCATGACCCGCACCCGCAGGGCGCGCTCACCGTTGCCCAGGTGATCCAGAAATCGTCCAACATCGGCGCCGCCAAGATCGCCCTGGAGCTCAAGCCCGAAGTGCTGTGGAGCCTGTTTCATCAGGTCGGCTTCGGCGCGCGGCCATATTCGGGCTTCCCCGGAGAGGTGCCGGGCCGGCTGCGCGCCGCGGCAAGCTGGCGGCCGATCGAACAGGCGACCATGTCCTATGGCCACGGCATCTCGGTCTCGCTGCTCCAGCTCGCGCGCGCCTATCTCGTCTTCGCGACCGACGGGGAGCTGCGGCCGGCGACACTGCTGCGGCGCGAGGTTCCGGCGGGGTCGACGCGGGTCATCTCGGCCGCGACCGCGCGTGCGGTGCGCCGCATGCTGGAGATGGCGGTCGAGCCGGGCGGCACGGCGCCGCGCGCGCAGGTGACCGGCTACCGCGTCGCGGGCAAGACCGGAACCACGCACAAGCTCGAGGGCAAGGGCTATGCGCCGGACCGCTACGTGTCCTCGTTCGTCGGCTTCGCGCCGGCTTCCGCCCCGCGCCTGATCGTGGCGGTCATGATCGACGAGCCCTCGGCGGGACAGCACACCGGCGGCGCGGTCGCGGCCCCGGTATTCAGCGCGGTGATGGCGGGCGCGCTGCGCGCGCTCGGCGTGCCGCCCGATGCGCCGGTGGACAACGTGGTGCTGCCGCTGCCGGATGTCCAGGAGATCAGGGAAGAAGTGTGACAAGGGCAAGGTCGCGAATGAGGATCCAGGATCCAGGTTCAAGGGCCGGGGGGCTGACGGACGCCGAGTGGAAGGCGATCGCAGCGCTCCCTGTGCGGCGGCTCGTCAATGACAGTCGCGCGGTGAAGCCTGGCGACACCTTCGTCGCCTATCCCGGGCACGCGCGCGACGGGCGCGATTACATCGCGCAGGCGGTCGCGAACGGCACCGCGGTCGTGCTGTGGGAGCGCGCGGGCTTCCGCTGGAACCCGCAGTGGCACGTGGCGAACCTCGCCGTGCGGGAGCTGCGCCGCCATGCCGGAGAGATCGCGAGCCGCCTCCACGGCCGGCCGAGCCGGCGGCTGCGGGTGATCGGCGTGACCGGCACGAACGGCAAGACCACCTGCAGCCAATGGATCGCACAAGCGCTCACGCGCTGCGGGCGGCGCTGCGCGGTGATCGGCACGCTCGGTCACGGCCTGCGCGCACCGTTGAAGCCCCTCGCCAACACGACGCCGGACGCGCTGTGGCTGCACGCGCAGCTCGCCGAGTTCGCGCGCCGCGGCGCGCAGGCGGTGGCGATGGAGGTGTCCTCGATTGGGCTCGACCAGGACCGCGTCGCGGGGGTCGAGTTCGACACCGCGCTCTTTACCAACCTCTCGCGCGACCACCTCGAGTATCACCGCACCATGGGGCGCTACCGCGAGGCGAAAGCGCGCCTGTTCGCCTGGGAGACGCTGCGGCACGCGGTGGTCAACCTCGACGACGGATTCGGCGCGGAGCTCGCGCGGCGCATCCGGCGGCCGGGGCTCGAGGTGATCGGCTACGGATTCGGCGCGGCGCATGGCGCGCAAGTCACCGGCACCCATCTCGTGTCCGGCGTGTCCGGCGTGAGTTTCGACGTGAGGACTCCGTGGGGCGCCGCGCGCGTCACGGGGCCGCTGCCGGGACGGCACAACGCCAGCAACCTGCTCGGGGTCCTGGCGGTGCTGCTGGCGGGCGGCATCCCGCTGCGCCGCGCGGTCGCCGCGCTCGCGGCGTTGAAGCCCGTGCCCGGCCGGCTGCAGCGTCTCGGCGGTGGAGCGAAACCGCTCGTGGTCGTGGACTACGCCCATACCCCCGACGCATTGGAACAGGCTCTCACGACGCTGCGCGAGCTTCTTACCCGGTCACGAGTCACGAATCACGAGCCACGCCTGATCTGTGTCTTCGGATGCGGCGGGGAGCGCGACCCCGGCAAGCGGCCGCGCATGGGCCGCGTCGCGGCACGGCTCGCCGACCGCGTCGTGGTGACGTCGGACAACCCGCGCGGCGAAGAACCCGGGGAGATCATCGGGGACATCGTTGCGGGCGTCCCCGGCGGTGTCGAGATCGAGCCCGACCGGCGCGCGGCGATCCTGCGCGCGGTGGCGGAGGCGCGCCGCGGCGACATCGTGCTCGTCGCGGGCAAGGGCCACGAGACCTACCAGGAAATCCGGGGCGTGCGGCACCCGTTCTCGGACGCGGTGGTGGCGCGGGAGGCGCTCGCGGCCCCATGAGCATGATGCGCCTCTCGGAAGCCGCGCGCGCGATCCCGGCCGAGTTGCGGGGGGAAGACCGGGCCTTCGACGCGGTCAGCACCGATACGCGCACGCTCGCCCCGCGGACGCTGTTCGTGGCGCTGAAGGGCGAGCGCTTCGACGGGCACGACTTTCTCGGTGAGGCCGCGGCGAAACGCGCGGCCGGCGCACTCGTGCAGGACTCGGGATCGGGAATCGCCGATGCGGCGGGTTCGTTGCCGCTGCTGGTCGTCGAGAACGCGCGGCGTGCCCTCGGAACGCTCGCCGCCTACTGGAGGAGGAAATTCTCGATGCCGCTGGTCGCGCTGACGGGCAGCAACGGCAAGACGACCGTCAAGGAAATGCTGGCGAGCATCCTGCGCGAGGCGGTTGCCGCCGAATCGAAGATCCCGCATCCCGAATCCTGCGTGCTCGCGACCCGCGGCAACCTCAACAACGACATCGGCGTGCCGCTCACCCTGCTCGAGCTCGGACCGGGCCATCGCTATGCCGTGGTCGAGATGGGCATGAACCACGCCGGGGAGATCCGCTACCTCACGCGGCTCGCGGCGCCGGAGGTCGCGCTCATCAACAACGCGGGACCGGCGCACCTCGAATTCTTCGGGTCGGTCGAGGCCATCGCCCGCGCCAAGGGCGAGATCTTCGAGGGGCTCACGCCCGGCGGCACGGCGGTCATCAACGCCGATGACCATCATGCCGGCCTGTGGCGCACGCTCGCCGGCAGCCGGCAAGTTATCGACTTCGGCCTCTCACGCCCGGCGGCGGTGAGCGCGCGCTACGCGCTGCGCTTCCTGGAGAGCGAGATCGTCGTGCGCACGCCCCACGGCGAGGCGCAGGCGGTACTGAAGGCGCCGGGACTGCACAACGTCCGCAACGCGCTTGCGGCAAGCGCCGCCGCGACGGCGCTCGAGGTGCCGGCGCCCGCCATCGCGCGCGGCCTCGCGGGCTACGCGGGAATCAAGGGGCGGATGCAGCGGAAAGCGGCGCGGCGCGGCGCGACGCTGATCGACGACACCTACAACGCCAACCCCGAGTCGGTGCGCGCGGCGGTCGCCGTGCTGGCGCAGGCCCCGGGAGCGCGGCTCCTCGTGCTGGGCGACATGGGCGAGCTCGGCGCCGGGGGGGCGGGGATGCACGCCGAAATCGGCACGCTCGCACGCGAAAGCGGCATCGAGCGGCTGCTCGCGCTGGGCGAGCTCGCGGCGCATGCCGCGCGCGCGTTCGGCCCCGGGGGGCGTCACTTCACCCGCATCGAGGAGCTGCTGGCCGAACTCGAGAACGTGCTCGCGCCCGATCTCACCGTGCTCGTGAAGGGCTCGCGCTTCATGCAGATGGAGCGCGTCGTCAAGAGCATCGAGGCCCCCGTCACGAGTCACGAGTCACGATGAGCGCCGAGCGCTTTTCCGGGACCGCGAGGAACGAATGCTGTTAGAGCTGACCCAGTGGCTCGCCCGGGACATCCGGGCGTTCAACGTGTTCAATTACATCACGCTGCGCGCGGTGCTGGCGTGCCTGACGGCGCTCATCATCACCTTTCTCATCGGGCCGGGGCTGATCCGCAGGCTGATGGCCTACAAGGTCGGCCAGGCGGTGCGCGACGACGGCCCGCAATCGCATCTCGCCAAGGCGGGCACGCCGACGATGGGCGGGGCGCTGATCCTTGCTTCGATCACCATCACCGTCCTGCTGTGGGCGGACCTCGAGAACCGCCTGGTCTGGCTCGTGCTGTGGGTGACGCTCGGCTTCGGCGCGATCGGCTGGGTCGACGATTACCGCAAGGTCGTGCAGCGCAATCCCAGGGGGCTGTCGGTGCGCATGAAATTTTTCTGGCAGTCGGTGATCGGCATCGTGGCGGCATGCTTCCTCGCTTTCTACTCGAACCTGCCGCAGCAGACCGCGTTCATCGTGCCGTTCTTCAAGCAGGTGGCCTA